>JASFHE010000270.1:0-8432 GCA_050123415.1 Desulfobacteraceae bacterium
ATTTAAAGGGTGGATGGGCACTAAATAAGCAGCATCTTCTCACAGGAGATAGAAATATGTCAACATTACTCTACAGCCGTGACGGTTCAGGTGTGTATTATGAGAAAATTAAATTAATACAGGATTCATTACATAATGCATGACATGATACTGATTATACCGGCAGCCATCCTTGTTTTTGTGGCCGCCTGCCTGCTCCTGGTTCCTGTGGTTATCTATTTCAGTCTGGACAGCTCTTTATCAGGAAATTTGCAGATTAAAATCTATCCGTTTAATCTTGGAGTTGGAAATTTAATAAAACCTGTAAAATGGAAAAATATTGATTTTATTTTTCTGCTGTCCAGTGAATATGCCCCTGTAAAACAGATTTTATATTTTTGCTTCAGATTTATTAAAACATTAACAGTATCAAAGCGTCATTATATAAATATGTCCCTTACAGGCGGCTTCGGGTCACCTGACGTAACGGGTGCTGTATTAGGCGCGATTGAAACAGTCAGGCCGGCCTTTGGAAAAAACACCAGGATTGTTTATTATCCCGATATGATATCCCCGTACATAAACGTCAGGTTAAATGCTCAATCAAAGATTCGTATCTACGGCCTGCTGCTGGAAGCAGTACCATTAATATTCGGATTACCGGTGTTAAAAATTGTAAGAATAATCATAAAAATTAAAAAAGGAGAATATGATGTCCGCACAACTTAAAGAAACCCTTTCTTCGATAATAACCGAACTCAAGGAAATAGCATCTACAAAAACCGTGGTTGGAGAGCCGATAGCCCTTGGCAGCAAGATGGTGGTGCCTGTGTCACGAATAATGGTAGGATTTGGTGTTGGCGGAGGAGAGGGCGAAGAGAACGACAAGCGGGGCGGTTTTGCCGGCGGCGGTGCAGGTGGAGCAAGGATAGAACCGATGGGATTTATTTTAATTGATGAAGATAAAATCTCCTTCCTGCCCACTAAACCCGGCAGATTTGAAGGGATGATTGATTCTATCCCGGGAATTGTCGAAAAATTCAAACGCACAAAACCTGATAAAAAAGATGCCGGAAAAGAGAGTAAAGAGTAACCGGTTTCCATCCGGAAAGTTGAAGCAGAGTGAAAACAGGAAAGAGTTAATGTAAAGCTCAGTCCTTTGGGCTGTTTTTTTATACCGGTTGTATTTAAACCTTAAGAGGAATAGAATGAAAAAAAGAACGTTTTAAAATATCTGTATCATAGACATGTTAAAGGATCAGGGACAATGAATCAGCTGAAGTGGTTTTTTCACCCGATGATTGTTTTTATTTTTTCCGTGGCGGCAGTGTGTCTCTCCCTGTTCCTGTATATCTACTGGTATGTGGAGATCAGCGCAGGGCTTAAAGGGGTTCTGGAAAAGGCTAATCTGGGTCCCGAACAGGCCCTGGCGTCCCAGACCTGGGTCGTAATCATGGTGCTCTCCATCCTGGTGGGGATAATCCTTATGGGGCTGTTTTTTATTTTTGTCTACAATCGAAAGACATTCCAGCTATACCGTCTTCAGCGAAACTTTATAGACAATTTCACCCACGAATTAAAGACCCCGGTCGCTTCATTGAAGCTCTACCTGGAGACATTTCAGAAACACGAGTTTCCCAGGGATGAGCAGATCAAATATATCGGGTACATGGTCCAGGATGCTGACCGGTTATCAAACCATATAACCCGTATACTGGATCTCGCCAGGATCGAAAGCGGATCATATGAGGCAGAATTCGTTACAGCGAACCTGGTTGATACAGTGGAAAAATTTATTCAAAAAAACAGCCAGCTCTTTACCGGCAGCGAGATAAAAATACACAACCCTTCAGGAAAGACCTTTTTATATCCTGTCAGCCTCTCTTTGTTTGAAATGCTGCTGATGAATCTTATCACCAACAGCATCAAGTACAATGAATCCGAAACTCCCCGGCTGGACATAACATTCAGCCAGGGGATAAGGAAAATGAGGATTCACTTTGAAGATAACGGGATTGGTATTCCAAAGCCGGAAATCAAAAAAATCTTCCGCAAGTTTTACCAGACAGGCAGGTCAAAGGACAGGACCGCAAAAGGCACTGGGATCGGTCTTCACCTGGTTGAGAGTATTGCCCGTATTCACAGGGGGAAGATTATCGCCAGGTCAAAGGAGAACAACAGGGGGTCTGTATTTTCCCTGATTCTTCCCCTTAAAGGTCTCAGGGCTTCTTAATAAAAGGATTATTTATGACGGATTTAACAAAAAAACGTGTCCTGGTGGTGGAGGATGAGTCTCATATTTCCGAAGGGCTTAAACTGAATCTCTCGCTTAAGGGGTATGATGTTATGATCGCCGCTGATGGAAGTGCCGCCCTCCGGATATGGAAGGAATGGGCTCCGGACCTGATCGTCCTTGACATCATGCTGCCCAGGATTGACGGGCTCTCCGTGCTTAGAAAAATCCGCCTTGAGGATGAACGTATTCCCATCCTGATTTTATCGGCCAAAGGCTCGTCCGATGATAAAATAAAAGGGTTCTCCTATGGTGTTGACGATTACCTTGCAAAACCCTTTAACCTGGATGAATTTTTACTCCGGGTGGACCGGCTGGCCACCAGGGGTGACTGGACCCGTGAAAGGTCAGATTCGAATGAGAGGGAGATATCCTCCCTTCCCCGCTTCTATGAATTCGGCGAAAACAGGATCGATTTTCAAACCCTTGAGGCCCGATGCCCCTCGGGTAGAATAACTCTTACCGAGCAGGAAGCCATGCTCTTAAGGCTTTTTATAAACAACCGCGGAAGACCCCTTTCGAGAAAAAATCTCCTGGAAATAGGCTGGGGTTACGCAAGGGGAACCACAACCCGCACAGTGGATAATTTTATCGTGAGATTCCGCAAGTATTTTGAACGGAATCCCAAAAAACCGGTTCATTTTAAAAGCCTTCGCTCGGTTGGTTATATCTTTGACCATGAATCGGAGAAAGATGAGTGACCATCTCAATATACTGGGGATAGACATCGGGTCGGTTGCCATAGCAATAGCGGAAATCACCCCTGAAAGAGAAATCATCAAAACAGCATATCAGTTTCATCACGGTAATATCCCGGAAACCTTCACTGAAATAATAAATACATTTTCCATGGACCGTATCTCCGGGACAGCTGCCACATCCTCAACCCCGTCCATTATCAGGGCAGCACGCAGGTATGACAACCGGCTTGCCGTTATTGCGGCTGCCCGGCATTTTCATAAAGATATCGGATCCATCCTGGTTGTGGGCGGAGAGACATTCAGCCTTATCACCTTTAAAAGTGACGGCAGTTATCAGAGTTTCAGGACAAACACCTCCTGCGCCGCAGGCACTGGCAGTTTTCTTGATCAGCAGGCCCGGCGGCTCAGCCTGCGGGACACGAAGGAGCTTAGTGACAGGGCCTTCAGCAACAGCCGAACCATACCCGGCATTGCGTCAAGGTGCGCGGTCTTTGCAAAGACCGACCTGGTTCATGCACAGCAGGAAGGGTACACCCTGGAGCAGATATGTGACGGCCTGTGCCATGGTCTGGCACGCAACATCACGGACACACTTTCCATGGACAGGGATCTGCCTGAACCGGTCATTTTTACCGGGGGCGTTTCAAGGAACAGGGCCGTGGTAAAGCATATCAGGTCCATTACCGGAAAGGAGATTATCCCGGATGAGACAGGTGTATACGGGGCAATCGGCGCGGCGTTTCTCATGGCCCACGATTACCGCGCAGAAAAAACAGAATCCAGCGTACTGCTGAATAATCCGGTAAACCGGGAAATCCATAATAGAAAATATTTTCATGAATCCCTTATGCTGAACCTCTCGGAACATCCTGACTTTGACGGTATTGAACACTATGAATACCGGGACAGCAGTGCCTCTGATTTCCATTCCGTGGAGGTGGATATCTATAAAGCCCTGACACCACTGAGTGATATTGAGGTCCTTCTCGGCCTGGATGTGGGATCAACAAGCACCAAGGCTGTTCTCCTGGACCATGCAGGTCAGGTCCTCGCAGGCTTTTACACTGGCACTGCAGGCAGGCCTGTCGCTGCGGTCCAGAGACTGTTTTCATCCATTGCGGATATGTCGGAAAAAAATAAAACAGGGATAAGGATTGCAGGGGCTGCGGCAACAGGGGCGGGCAGGAAATTTGCCGGAAAGATCATGGGTGCGGACATTGTCATTGACGAGATTTCCGCCCATGCCCGGGCAGCCCGGGAGATCGATCCGGATGTGGACACCATCATCGAGATAGGCGGGCAGGATTCGAAATTCACCACATTAAAAAACGGCATGGTTACATTCTCGATAATGAATAACGTATGTGCCGCCGGGACAGGAAGTTTTATCGAGGAGCAGGCAAGGAAGCTTAACTGTCCTTTGCCGGAATATTCAAAAAGGGCTGAAGGGTGCAGGTCTCCCATTGTCAGCGACAGGTGCACCGTGTTTATGGAAAGGGACATGAACCACTACCTGTCAGAGGGATATTCCGTGGACGAAGTGCTGGCCTCGGTACTTCATGCAATAAGAGAAAACTACCTTACAAAGGTGGCTGTTGAGAGCAGCATTGGTAACAAAATATTTTTTCAGGGCGCGACAGCAAAGAACAGGGCGCTTGTGGCGGCCTTTGAACAGAGGCTTGAAAAACCAATACATGTCTCCAGGTACTGCCACCTGACCGGGGCATGGGGAGCAGCCCTCACCCTCCTGGATGAGTTTTCCGGGAAAACCGGTTTCAGGGGGATTGACCTCTGTAAAAAAAATATAGAGGTGACCTCCGAAACATGTGAGCTGTGCACGAATCACTGCAAGATAACCGTGGCTGATGTGGAAGGGGAAAAGGTCGCTTATGGATTTCTGTGCGGAAGGGATTATGATACAAAACAGTACATAGAAAAAAACCTTTCCGGGTTCGATCTCCTGAAGGAGAGAAAAAAGGTTTTTTCCTTTAATCAGGCCAGGCCCGATTCAGAGGAGATCACGGTCGGTATTCCTGCGGGCCTCCATATGTACGAGGATATGGACTTCTGGCGGTTTTTTTTCAATGAGCTTTCCATAGGGACAGTTACAAGTGAAGGGTGCAAAGACGCATTGAGAGAAGGTAAACATATAGCAGGTGCCGAATTCTGCGCACCCATGGCAGCCCTCTACGGGCATGTCAGCTACCTTATTGAGAGAGCAGACTATGTTTTCCTCCCCTTTTACCTGGACAAAAAACCTGCTGAAAAAGGGGTAAGACGTCAGTACTGCTACTATACCCAGTTTTCACCATCCCTGATAACACTGTCCGGAGATGAAAAGTATGCAGGAAAGATACTTACACCCCTTGTTAATTCAATACACGATTCCCTTTACACGAAGACCCGGCTCCACCTTATGCTTAAATCCATAACAAAACACCCTGTCGGTTTTATCGAGGTTTCCAGGGCATATGACAGGGCTTTGGAATACAAGAAAGCATGCCTGGCCGGGTGGAAAAATATATATGAAAAGGAGACCCGAAAGACTGATAAACTGAGGGTTATGCTGCTTGGAAGGCCATACACGGTTCTGTCAAAATTCATGAACAAGGGTATCCCCGGTATATTTGCCTCACTGGGCATCAGGGTGTTTTTTCAGGACATGCTCTCCTGTCCGGATGATAACGGGGCATTCATGAAAGGCCTGCTCAGGGAGATGCACTGGAATTACGCATCGGAAATACTCAGGGCGGCTCATGAAATTGCCCGGACCCGGGGGGTGTATCCGGTTTTTATCACATCATTCAGGTGTTCTCCTGACTCCTTTGCCATAGATTACTTTAAAAAAATCATGGAATCCTTTGAAAAACCCTATCTCATTCTTCAGATGGATGAACACGAATCGAGTGTAGGTTATGAGACGCGGATTGAGGCGGCAATCAGGTCCTTTGAAAACCATTTTTCAGGGGAGACCGAAAGGCCGGTCGGCCCGCACACACCGCATCTCTTTCCGCTGAATGAAAAGGGAATTTTGGGAAAGACACTGGTTATTCCATGCTGGGACGATATCACCCTGAAATTTGTGACCGCCAACCTCATAAGAGAGGGGATCGACGCACGTCTGATGACAGGTTCAGATGCTAATATCCAGAAGGGCCTGCGGCATAACACGGGACAATGCATACCCGTGAACATCATTGCCCGGGACTTTATAGATTATGTGAAGGCCCATGATCTGGACCCCGAAAAAACCCTGCTATGGATGATTTCGTCAAAGATCGCCTGCAATATCGGGCTCTTTCCACTTCACCTGAAAAGCCTTTTTAATTCCCATGGAAAGGGCATGGAAAAAGCCGGTGTGTATGCGGGGAACCTGTCATTTATTGATATCTCTCTCAAACTCCCCATAAACAGTTACTTTGCATATATGTTCGGAGGGTTCATCAGGAAGATGGGCTGCAGGATCAGGCCCTATGAAAAGAGCAGGGGCACAACCGACCGTGTGCTGCGGCAGAGCGTTGATATACTGCTCGATGCCTTTCTGGGAAACAGGCCTAAAGAGGAGGCGCTCAAGGAGGTAATCGCCCGGTTTGAATCCATTGATATCACGAGTGAAAGGAAACCCAAAGTTGCCATATTCGGCGATCTCTATGTGCGTGACAACGACCTGATGAACCGGGATCTCATAGGTTATATTGAAAAACATGGCGCCGAAGTGATTGTAACTCCCTACAGCTCCTATGTGCAGATGATCGAAAAGGCCTATATCAAAAAATGGTTCTTCGAGGGCAGGTACCTGGATGTCCTCTCCTCAAAGGCATTGATGTCTGTGGTAAGGCGAATGGAAAAGGTATATTACAGATATTTCGAAAGGATACTTGACGATCCCGCACCTGTATATGATGAAAGCCCTGAAAAGATACTGAAGGACTACAATCTAAAGGTTGAGCACACAGGTGAGTCAATGGACAATCTGCTGAAGATACACTATTTAAAGAAGCACCACCCGGATGTCTCATTGTTTGTTCAGACAAGCCCGGCCTTCTGCTGTCCATCTCTTGTCACCGAGGCCATGGCAAAGGCCATTGAGAAAAAGACCGGTGTTCCCATTGTATCTATCACCTATGACGGGACACACACAAACAGGAATGAAGCGATTCTTCCCTACCTGTCCTGCCTGTAAAGGAAGAACATTCAATACTGGCAGAGTTCCGGGAGTTTGGTGCAAACATGATACAAGAGTCAACCGATGATACCTTTTTTTGATTCATGTCAAGGACAGAAAAAGAGATTCAAGGTAAAATAGTAATGACTGAAAGGTTAAATACAAACCTTTAAACAAAGGAGGCCAAACATGCAGGCAAGAGGACCGCTTATGATTGAGCATCGCCTTATTGAGAGGATGCTGGCAGTTGTGGGAGATGAGGTAAAGAAAATTATATCTGCAAACAAGGTTAATCCCCTGTTCATCGACAACGTAGTTGATTTCATAAGGATCTATGCTGACAGGACACACCATGGAAAGGAAGAAGATATTCTTTTTGAAGATTTGAAAAACAAGCCTTTGTCAGCAGAAGATAAGAAAATGATGGATGATTTAATCAAGGAACATATTCGGGGAAGGCTTATACCAAGGCCCTTGTTCAGGCAAATGACCGATACCGGAGTGGGATTAAAGAGGCTGTTAATGATATTACAGAAAAACTTCAGTCCCTCATAGATTTCTATCCGAAACATATTGAGAAAGAAGACAAGGTGTTTTTTCCATCAGTCAGGAAATATTTTAATGAAGAGGAAGAACAGGCAATGCTGGCAGAGTTCCGGGAGTTTGATGCAAACATGATACATGAGAAATATAACAGGGTTGTCGAGATCTACGAAAAAACCCCTGGAATAGGAAAGAAATAAAAGGGCCTTCATCCGGATCAGTAAACAGGACAAAGACCTTTAAAAAAAATATATAAACTGAAACTAATTCACAGCATCTTTCAAGGCTTTTCCGGCTGAAAATTTTGGAACTTTCTTTGCCTTGATCTTGATCGTTTCACCGGTCTGGGGGTTACGGCCTTTTCGAGCCTTCATCTTGTTTACCTTAAAAGTCCCGAAACCAACCAGCGTAACAGTATCCTTCTTTTTAAGTGTCCTGGTGATAGTATCAAAAATGCAATCAACCGCTGCCTGGGCCTCTTTTTTTGTACTTACAATCTTTGCCACTTCATTAATCAAATCACCTTTATTCATGTTCCTGCTCCCTGTAAAATTGTTAGTAAATCTGACGCGGAATCATTGATATATAAAATTAAAATGCAAACAGAAGGACTATACACTTTTTATTTCATGAAAGATACCTTAATACTGTCACAGGGCAGGATTTATCATGTAAAGTGCTGCTTTACAGCCTGTTAAACCAGTGTTTATATTCGTTTAACCGGGACTGGACCCCGTTGTTTTTTCGTAGG
>JASFHE010000271.1:0-8398 GCA_050123415.1 Desulfobacteraceae bacterium
TGTCGAACCATATGGCAACTGATCCTATAGGGTTGGGAATATGCCCTGCAAAGGAAGGGGTATTAACGTCGCATTCGATGATATGATCGGCTTCTCTGAAACCTTTTTCCACATCACCGGCATTTACATTTGAATAGGATACATTACCTTTTTTGGGCGGATTATTTCCTCCCCCCATTCCGAATCCTCCGGAGCCACCTTCGGATTTTGGTGAGGGAGGGCGAATGACTGGAGCATCAGGTTCTCTTCCTTTTAATATATCCACAACATGAGGCAATACTTCCCATTTGCTGTCCTTTGTGAGTTGCCTCAATGCTTCTTCACAGACATCCTCAGTTTCGGCTACTACAATTGCGCCTATTATGCCGCCTTCCTGATCTGCACTATTAGATATAAAAGGCTGGGGTGGCCCCATCATAAATCCTCCCCCTCCGCCACCCATGTTCTTGATATCATCATCTTCCCAGGTAAGGATATCAACAACTCCGGGGATTTTCATGGCATTGCCTGTATCCATTTTGGTGATTTTGGCGTTGGCATAGGGGCTTCTAAGAAATTTTGCATGGAGCATATCCGGAAAGACATAATCAGCTCCGAATTTTGCTATACCTGTTGCCTGGGAGAAGGAAAGCCTGCCGGGTAGATTGGGCTTGCCTACAACTCTGAATTCTTTACGTTGTCCGTTGATTCCCTCCAAGTCAGCCATACAATTTACCTCCTGTTATTCTCCAGCGGTTATTATTGGATATCCCTGTTCATTCCAACGGGCTATGCCGCCTGATAATATCTTTAAATTATCCATATCACAGCCGAGGTCATACAACTCCAGCGCAAGAGCGGCAGCGTTTTTTTCATCTTCGCAGTCACAATAGACAATTATAAGCTTATCCATGGAAAGCGCCATCAGAGTCATATTACGGATGTTGGGGTCTCCTGATGGATCATAATGGATATTCGCAGCGCCTTTAATATGCCCTGCACTATACTTCCCGCTGTCCCGTGTATCTATAAGGATAAATTCACTTTTTTTATCCATTAACTGTTTTAACTCTTTGGCCTTAATCCTGTTAAATTCGGGATGAGCCATATCAGAGGCTTTGCCTTGTGCCGGCAAAAGTAAAAAGATTATCAATATTAATAAGACTGTTTTTTTCATTGTTGCTCCTAAAAAAATTACCTCCATTCATCAACCGAAACCGGCCGGCCAAGGCTGAAATCAGTAACAAACCATGTTGTCTGAATCTCACCACCCACAGCAAGTATATTGATACTGCGAGCATTCAGGGGTTTTATCAGTTTGTCTCCTGGCATTTTTAAATAATCGGCAAATGGCGGAATTCCCTGCCGGGCTATTGGCATTAATGCCGTGGAGGCTACGCCATTACCCCAGAATGAGGCAACTGTTTTTTCAACGTTATCTGCCAGCCATTTACTGAGGTCGTCTTTTGTTTTTATGTCATAATTATCCTTAAGCAGTGCTGCTACTGTCGGATCCATAATAACTGTTCCACCGCCCAGTGCTGCCAGAGATCTCATATAATCACGCATCAGGTAATGTGGCGGATAGGCCTTCTGTGCTTCACCTACGCTTGAAATATAAGTCCATCCTCTACCCACTGTAACTGTACTGTCATTAGGCTGATACCTCATCCGCACATGGTAGGGTTTCCATCCTTCCGGAAGGGCTTCCTCATTTTCTGCTATACAGAGGTTATTATACTGAAGGTTACTTCCGAGTGTACTGAAAGTTGTTACTCCATGATGAATATTGCCTGCTGTTTTTGCCATCAAAGTAAATACACGACCGACAACTGAATTGACCTCATTATGTGGGCCCATGGCATTTCCCTTGTAATTCATACCAATTTCATTGCGTATTGGTCCATTGACCAGTATTATATTTGCCATGGAACTTGTAGAATTGCCAAAATTTCCTACCTGTGTTCCAAGGGCAAGAATGAGCGGGAAGTATTCAGGTTTGGCTCCTGCCATAACAGCACAAATTGCCGCTTTTTCAACAGTAAATTTTCTTTCACCACCAGGCCATGTAAGGACCGTAACTACTTCATCAGGTTCGTGACTTGTTCCCTCAAGCATTGCTTTTACTCTTTCTTCAGCAGGGAGAATAATTGGATTATAGTCAGTCCAGTCCTTCTCATTGAAAAGACGTCTCAGGTTTTCCTCTGTGTCCGGAGGTAAAAACCTGGGTTCCGGAGTCGGGGCCGGAGCCGGTCCTGAGTATTTCTCATCTTCTGTCCGGGGTTTTGTAAGGCCTTCTATGATAGTCTGCATCATTGGCTTACCGGTCAACATATCATTTCCCCTTACATAACGCCTGTGAACCTTTTGCGGCTGACCTGCCACAGGGAAAGGAAATCCAACAAAACGGACAGGCATACCGGTTACATTTGTGATATTATAGCCAACAGCATATTTTATCATATTGGCTGCTGCCCCACCTACAGCAGGTATATTATAGGTTGTTTCCAGTGTTTTACAAAAACGACTCACGGCCGAAGTACAGCTGTCTCAGCCGGATATACCGATAACTGCGGCATCCCCTTTTTCACCAATTTCTTTCCATAATGCCGGATCGTCGGACATGTAGCTGCCAGCTTTTCTTTTAAGTACAATTTTTACACTGGGCATGTTTTCAGAAAACCATATTTCCATTTCTTTGAAAACACCGTAGGCCGCGTCCGGGCCTCCCCAGTTAATATCCACGAGATACAATGTTTTATTATCAAGTGTATGAAGACGTTTTGTCAGTGCTACCCTGTCCACCTGGGGGTTGGCTATTGCCGGGTTCATTACGGTAATTTTTTCACTGCCCTGGGCTGTGCTGCAAATAAGTATCAGAGCGGTAAATAAAAGCAGTGATCTGGATGAATTAAATATCCTTTTCACGTTTAACCTCCTAATTAAATAGTAATTACTTTTAAAGTGCAGATACATATGAGGCCGGATAATTATGCGGAAAATATGTGTCTGAATCATAACATAAATATTGGTGAAATTTGACATCTTTCACCTGGATAAGGTTAAAAAACAGTTGTTGCTTATATAGAGAATTCGCCGGGAGAATAGCCTTCCCGGCGAATTCGTCTTTTAAATCAATTTATCATCAGAAGAGACCTGTTAACCAAGTTTGTCCCTTTTCTTCAGAAGCCTGGCCAGGTTATCGAGCCCCATTTTCTTAAGGGTTTTCTTTGTGGGATATCCGTTTTCCGGATTGTAACCCTCAAATTTATAGAACCTGGTCTTCCAGTCCTCAAATTTCTCCCTGTCCAGTGTTCTGCCCACCCCTTTGTCATATGACCATTTGCCGTCCTGATACATGGGAAGATCACTTCCCATCGGGGTGGGCTGGTCGTAGACATAATCAGGAAAGACTTCCATATTCCTGTGCCTGCCCTGCAGTACCCAGATTGACCTGTCCAGTGTATAGATCTTATGACCCATTTCCATGGTATCTTCAAAACTCAGGTTCTGTCCGGTAACTGCATTCCAGAACCTTGGTTCTGCCTCAGGTGTCGGACCGTGCCTGTCAGCAGTATTGTTGGTGATACACATCGGCCATCTCCAGCCGCAGAATCCGCCGCCACCGATCCACATCTTTTCGTAATGTTTTACCCATGCAACCTGTTTGACTTTATGGTCGGAATAAACACCGGTGGGGCCCTCGCTGTAATCAATCATGTACTCATGACCTTCATAATCATGATACGGCACCATCGCCTTTGTATAAATCTTGGCTGCTTCCTCTGCTGTCAGGTACGGGTCACGTGACTGTGCCATCCAGTGAAGCGGATAATTGGCCATCATATGGAGCATAAGGTCACGTTCGCCAAGGATGGATCCGTAAGACCATTCCACCTCAACATTCGAGTCATAGTGTTCCTGGGTTCCCCAGTATGTTAATTTAATGTTCCCTTTGGAAAGGTCATCTTCAAGCAGGCCGATTTTCTTTGCCCATCTTGCAACGCCCTCTGCCATGTCATTACCGATTCCTTTTCGGTTTGCAATGGCGTCCAAAAGCATATTAGCATAGCCCGGATCATCCATCTTATCCAGAGGCAGATCACATTCGATCTTACCCGGTCCCAAAAGCCCTCGGCTGTTGAGATTCCTGAGATACCCCATTGTAGGTATGAGTTGCCAGTGGCCGAAACCGTATTTTTGCATCAGGTCGTTGTTTCTTCGTCTTTGGGCCGCGGCGTTTCCTCCTCCGAACCCCATAAAAACCATTGTACCTGCACAAACCGATTCATTGCTGTCAGCGGTAGCTGTACGCATACGGCATCCCCTTGGACATGAAGCGCAGGCAGCCGCTCTTGCCGGAATCAGAGGCGGTGTTCCATTTGAAACATTTCCGCCGCTTGGCGCGCCGCTGATAAGACTGTATCCCATGGCTTCAAATCTCTTTGCCTCACGGGGATTGTCAACATTCCACTGAAACTGCCTGTACCACAAACGGGTGTCCATAAATGCCTGAGGATCAGCAATCTTTACACCGCCGGTTCCGATTGCACTTATAGCTTTCAGGTTTTTTGAACCGAAAACACCACCAAAACCACACAGCGCAGCCTGTGATCCGGGACCATGCAGCAAGCAGCCCAGACGACTCAGGTTTTCGCCTGCAGGCCCGCAGCACACCACCGCAGGTACCTGAGTTGTGTAGTCATCATCAGAAACTGTCGCCCATTCACCATCTCTAAGGCCGGGTATTACCCGCCTGGCTACTTCCTGCTGGGTATCCCAGGTGTCCATTCCCCAGATATCTTTCCCATCTTCAATGGTGATCTTGTCATTTACCACATTTATCCAAATCGGTATGCTTGAAGCCCCTTCAACAACAATGCCGTCCCATCCCGCAAACTTCAACTGGGAGGTAAAGCGACCGCCAAAGTTGCTGTGACCAAACCATTCAATAGGATAAAGCATCGGGCCAAGCCCCTGTACTTCACATCTGCCCGAAGCAGGTACGTTTGTACCTGAAAGCGGGGATGTCATCATTATAATCAGATTTCTGGGATCAAATGCTTCAAACGGCAGTTGCTCTCCTACAAGATCCAAGAAAATCGCTGACCCTATTCCATGACCACCGCCAAACTCGATATATTTTTCTGTTGGGATAATACTGACTGATTTAGTGGTCAGGTTTACTCTAGCTATCTTACCTGTATATCCGCCTTTCATATTAATCCTCCTGTATCTTTGCCTTTGACTTTGGTGGGCCAAACATCATTGGTCCCATGTTTTTATATTTCGGTGGTATAATCCTGCTGTCATCAACCAGTCCAAGGTTCAACCAGTGATCATTACGCAGGTTGATATTGTAGCCCTCTGTTTCCTTCTGGTCAGGAGTTTCTGTGACAAACTTGATGGCCTGCATTGGACAGGATTCCACACATGCCTGCTTGCCGCCGGGACCACCTTTTTCGTTCCAGTAGGGAGTATCGATACAAAGATCGCATTTTGATGATTTTTCTGTGATATGGTTCCATACGGTCCGATGAGGCTGTTGAGGGCACATCTGTAGACAGGTCCCGCATCCGATACAATCTTCTTCATTAATCCTTCTTACATTACCATTTTCGGTGTCTATAAATGCTGCTCCAACCGGACAGTTAATAACACATGGAGGGGTTACACACTGCCTGCATGGTGCTATCTGAAGATCGGCCGGGAACTTCCCAAATGAATCCTGCATTATCTGGATTCTGGCAAGAGACAGGTTTTGTTCTCCATAGTGGACCATTGAGCAGCTCAACATACATGTTGTGCAGCCGATACATTTTTTGCTGTCATAAACCAGATAACCTTTTGATTCAGGATAGGATTCAGGTTCTGCTGCAGCGGGTTTTACACCGGTAGTTGCCGCGATTGCACCTGCAGCAAGTGCAGCACTACCACCAACAAGAAATTGTCTCCGGTTCATGTTTTTTTCTGAGTTTTCCTTTTTGTGAGGTTTTTTGTTTTTTGGCATTAGTTAACTCCTTGATTGGTAACAGGTTAATATCATTTTAAGGCCGTAAAAACCGCTGCTTAAAATGGCCAACTTAATTTTGAGTAACCCGGATACTATACCAGAGATTATCAGGGTGTCAATGATCAATGGGGATATGCTATTACGCTGATCTCAAGGCAATTCCCTGGATTGATAACATTCACATTCATAGAAGTTTTCCGGTACAGGTTTATGGGAAACTCTGTATTATTCCCACCCGAATGGAGTATCAGGAGGGACTATTTCACAATATGCCTCAGCTGAGTGAATCAGACCGTCATATATTTTAAAAGAATGCCACACATCAAGTTCTCCCTCACCCTGGAAGAGAGATCCCGGGCCAAAGTTCATGCGAACGGCCACAACTCCCATTTCTTCGTCAACAGCCAGAACTTTATATTCGATTCCGGCAAGAGTAGGAATAAACTGTTTTTTCATGTTATCGCAGCCCTGAAAGAAGGTGCATTCAGGACCTGCCATGAGTTGGCCGTTCTCATATCTGTATGCATCATCTGCCATGGGAGAATCCACTTTAACAAAACTTCCCACTTTCAATCCTTCGGGATAGGTCATTGCCATTTTAATCATTTCTTCCCGGGAATTAAGCTGCTCCTTTTTTGGGACATAGGCCATTTCTTTGCTTATAGTCTTGAGGTTTTTTGGCTCAAAGAGCATTCCTTCCTTTTGGCCTCTCACTACTGTTGATTCGATTTCAGTGATTTTCTGATTTTCTACTTTCAATCTTATGACGTAAAAGACCGGAGAGTCTTTTTCTTTTATTACAAGAAATGATATGGCGGTGCCTTCTCCGGTATCAATAATATCTCTTCTATAATCTGTAAGTTTGATATTACTTTTCCAGAGGCCTTCCCCCAGTTTCAACTCCTTGCAGTCCTCGGTGAATTTTATGTTTGAAGCAACAGGCAGGGTGTCAGGTTTTTGCACTAATAGTGCGTCGATATATTGGGTTACAAATCCTTTGAGGCATTCCCGGTCACACACTTTTTCAGTTGTCGTGCAACTGTTAACAGCGATGTAAATCAGTAAAACGGAAAAAACAGCTATGATTTTTTTAAGCATTTACTCCTCCATATAAGGTCTGATCTCATTTTACCATGCCTCTGGCTGAAAAAAACAAAAAATATTAAAAAACAGCATTTTCTGAATAAAAACTATATATAATAGATTTTTTTCCGTTACACAAGACGGAAATAAAGAACAGGATATTTTTTTGAATGATAATGTCATGTTATGCGGTAATTATGAGTATTGAATACTGTGTTAATTTAATATGAATTGAAAAAAATAATGTTTAATTAAGTTGCGATTTATAATTCCAATACACTGAAAGGCCTTTCACTTGTAATCAGATTGCATGTCTTTGCCACCTCTACAAGGGATTTATTGAGCATTTCCATGAGTATTATAGAAAGTCCTGACGCAGACAGCATTGAAAGGTATGTCTTTTGAAGGATAATTCTTTTATTCATATCCTTTATTCCGCTCGTCAGGTTTGAAAGCCCCGCGATTGTTTTAACCGGAAATCCCAGGATATCGGGAAGCATCCTGATGATCTTCAGGAGTTCCATATTTCTATTTGTTCCGTCATTCCATATAAGAGGCGCAACAACCGGATCTACAATAAGTCTATCTTCGGAAATACCCGACTCCCTGCATTTTTGATAGAGCTCTACGGCTATATTGAGTCGATCTGGGGTATCGGAAGGCGGGTGCCCGTTTGGATCCAATAGATAGCCTATGATATCGGCATCAAATTCCGCTGCAATGGGCAGTATTTTTTCGAGTTTGTTATATTCAGGTGAAAAACCGTTTACGATGACCTTGTTTTTGCTGATGCTGATGCCTGCCTTTATGGCTGCAGGGTTAGAGGTGTCAAGTATGATGGGCAGGTCAGTCACTTCCTGAATCGAACTAACTAGAAATTTCATTTTTTCTTCAGGGTTTGATGTGAGAGGGCCGGGATTAATGTCGATTGCATCAGCTCCTGCTGCATGTAATTTTACAGCCATGTCGTAAACAGGAGCGGCATCCATATTGTTAACCGCATTCTGGATTATGATGTCGGTTATTCTTAAATTATCTGCTGCGAGGATCATGTTTTCTCTGATTGATATTTTTACCCAACCGGTTATAATCCTTTTTGGCTACGAGGGCAATATGGCAGCTTATTAATCATTATTAATTTCCTGTTCCGGAAAGGAGGGTGAAAACAATGAGACAGATAAAAAACTATCCCTATAGAGCCTCTTGCAAAATTCAATATAATTGTCATTCTGCGAAAAGCCATATTTCATAACTGCTTGAAATTATTAGATCTAACTTTTCGTTGACATGATAATTTATGGTAATAAAGGAATTTTGCAAGAG
>JASFHE010000272.1:0-8397 GCA_050123415.1 Desulfobacteraceae bacterium
ATTGCCTCTGCAATGGAACACATCCTGACTCAGGAAGATGGCAAGAAGAGATATCTAGAAGCTGTGACAGCCCTATCTAAAGCCTTCGCATTGGCTGTTCCTCATGATGAGGCCATTAAAATCCGTGATGAGGTCAGCTTTTTCCAGGAAGCACGAAGCGGTCTCGTAAAAGCAACAGTAGAGGGAGAGGGCAAAACTCCGGATGAACTGGATTCTGCAATCCAGCAACTTGTGTCCCGAGCGGTTAAGGTGCTGGGAGATGAAACACTTAAAACTATAGCCCAGGAACTGGTGGCTGCTGTTCGAAGGAGTGTTACCATAGACTGGACAGTCCGTGAAAATGCCCGTGCACAGATAAGAGTGATGGTCAAACGAATACTTAGGAAATACGGCTATCCACCGGATAAACAGGAAAAAGCAACACAAACAGTGCTCGAACAGGCGGAAGTGCTTTGTAAGGATTGGATAGAAAATTAAGTATCTGGAAGAGGCTGTATCTAAAAATTTCAATTAATAAATATCAGGATCATAAACCATTTCGTGCATATGCACGAGATGGTTTGTATAGACTTGTATAAAAAGCTTAAAATACAATCCTATTGGATGGCTAGCATTATTAACCAATTACAGCTCATCCAATCCTTCAATAAATTCATGTTTATGCTTTAAATCAACTATTATCCACAGGAAATAATCTACAGGGTCCTCCATAGAGCGAAAACACACCTGCAGATAAGGCTTCTCTTCTTTAGGAATTCTTTTTAGGATTTTTCTTCCTTTTTTAACAGTCTGTATGTTTCTTCATAAATGCACGCCCTTGGGCCAAGTGCAACTATCTGTATCTCTTTTTCATTAACAATCTGATAAATAATCCGGAATCTTTTTACCTGAAAACTTCTTAAACCTTTAGGCTCATCCTTTAGTGCCTTTCCTGTAAAAGGATCATCGATTATTGCCTTTAGTGCATGTTTTACTTTCTTTTTAATATCCGGGTGAAGCGAACGTATATCATTTGCCAGGTATTCGGGTATCCTGAGTTTATACATAGGTATCGCCCCTATTCATTGAACAGTTCATCAAGAGTGTAGAGCTTTGCCTTTTTTTCTTTCAGTGCTTTTATACCTTTTTTGATTTCCCCGACAAAATCCCGGTCAGAATTTATTAATATCGTTTCTTTCCAGCTTTCATATTCATCGGGGCTTACAAGTACTGCTGCAGGTCTGCCGTTTTTTGTTATAACTATTTCATCATCCAGGTTGCTGACCCTGTCTACAAGGCTGCTCAGTTTCATTTTTGCTTCGGAAAGAGATAATGTTTCCATATTTTGACCCCTATTATAGTAGACTAAAAATTTAGTCATTATAATCATTTTGCAAAAACGAGTCAATTATTCTATTTTTATATGAGTGTATATTTAAAATCATTTATGAATAAGGACTATTCTATGCCGATAAAAATAATTGGAATTGATGTGGGCGGAACTCATGCGGATGGTGTTCTGCTTGAGGGTAACAGCATTATTTCAAAGGCAAAGATTGTTGTTAACCATGACAATCTCAGCGAGACGGTTATTAATCTGCTTTCCCGGCTTCTGAAAAATTCTCCTGCCAGCGACTTGGGCCGGGTTCATCTAAGCTCAACCCTCTGCACAAACGCTATCGCATGCGGTCAACTTGATCCTGTGGGAATGCTGGTCCAGGCAGGGCCGGGCATGAATCCTGATTTCCTGCAGTGTGGAGATTTCCTTCGTTTTCTTGACGGAGCCATAGACCACCGTGGAAGTATTATCAAAGAACCATCAATGAAACAGGTATACAGTTTTCTTGATGAGTTCTTGGATGCAGGTATTGAGTCTGTTGGGATTGTGTGTAAATTTTCCCATCGCAACCCGGATATCGAACTAAAACTTGCAGAAAAGGCTGAGGCCATGGGTTTTCGCCATATCAGCTGCGGCTCCAATATTTCAGGCCTGCCGAATTTTCCCCGCCGGGTTTATACGACCTGGATAAACGCGGCCCTGCAAAACCGTTTTCAGTCTTTTGCCCGCGCAGTTGTTGAAGGAGCCGCTGAACTGGGTATTACCGCGCCACTTTCGGTGCTCAAGGCGGATGGAGGTACAATGCCTCTTGAGAAAGCAATACACCTGCCCTGCGAATCCATACATTCCGGCCCTTCGGCAAGTGTTATGGGGGCACTGGCGCTTTCACCTCTTAGCGATGATTATGCGGTGGTTGATATTGGCGGTACAACCACAGATATCGGTCTCTTTATCTCGGATCAACCCCTGATGGAGCCCTATGGTGTGACCGTCATGGGCAGACCCACACTTATCCGTGCACTGGCGACTGTGAGTGTGGGTCTGGGCGGGAACAGTAAAATCTCAATCGAAAGAGACGGCTACTGCATTGGACCGGATAATCTTGGAATTCCTGCGGCTTTCAGTACAGGAGAAATAAGGGGGGCAACTCTTTCAGATGCCCTGGTTGTTGAAGGTTCCATGGAAGGAAATCTTGAACGGGCAGAGGAAGCGTTAAGGCTTTTGCATCCTGAAAAGAAACCTCAACAGGTTGCAGAGGAACTGGCGGAAAATTTTGCGGCCAGTGTCCGGAAGGCAATGGATGAGATGATAGAACAGGCCTATACCAGACCTGTTTATACTGTTTCAGCCTTTCTCGGACGTCACAGGCTCAATCCTGCAAAGGTCATTGCCGTTGGAGGCCCAGGCGGGGCCTTGAAAGAAAGACTTGCTCAGGCATTTGACCGCCCCTGCATAGTCCCTCCGGACTTTGAGGTGGCCAATGCCATTGGCGCTGCCCGCACCCGGTCAACACTTTCGGCTACCCTCTATGCCAACAGCGGTGACGGCACGCTTTCCATTCCTGAAATCGGTTTGCGGGAAAAGATAGAACAACGTTTTTCCATGAGAGATGCTGAAAAAAAACTCACAGAAGCTATTGATAAGCTCGCAAAAGAGACAAAAATTACGGGGCAATATGAGATCGACTTTCTTGAACGGGAAGAGATGAATACAGTGCAGGGATTTTCTTCCACAGGAAAGATAATTTCCCTTAAGGCACAGGTCAGGCCTGGCCTGGAACAGGCAGGAGGTATAAAATGACAGCAACACAATATATGCCTAAAGCGCTTAGAAAAACCGGAATCATACTCTTTCCCGCCTTTGACTGGTGTATCAGCCCCGGCCACCCCGAGCGTGAGGAAAGGCTCCTCTATACCCGTGATCAGCTCATGGAAGAGGGACTCTCTGATGTGGAAAATATTCATTTTTTTAATCCTGAACTGGCGGATCACGCGGATATCAACAGGGTGCATCTGTGCGCCATGCCCTCAGAAAAACTTTTAACGGAAAGCCACCTCATTTCTGCAGGCGGGGCTATAGGTTCGGCAAAGAGGCTGATGGATGGCGAGGTGGAACGGGTCTTTGCCATTGTCCGTCCGCCGGGTCATCATGCCATGCAGACGGTTTTCGGAGACCGCGGATTCTGTATCGTCAATATCGAAGCAATTATGATCGAATATATCCGTAAGAATTATGGTGTGCGCAAAATCGCTATTGTTGATACGGACTGCCACCACGGTGACGGAACACAGGATATTTTTTACAATGATCCCGACACTCTTTTTATTTCCCTGCACCAGGACGGCCGCACCCTCTATCCGGGCTCCGGTTTTCAGGATGAATCCGGCGGACCGGCAGCAAAAGGCTATAATATAAACATTCCTCTGCCGCCTGAAACCGGAGAGGAGGGATTTGACATGGTTACTGAACGGGTAATTCTTCCCATTCTTGAGGAGTTTCAGCCGGAACTTATCATCAACTCCGCCGGTCAGGACAATCACTATACCGATCCCATCACCAACATGAATTTCACGGCCCAGGGCTATGCGCGGCTCAATAAGGCAATAAACCCTCATATATGTGTGCTTGAGGGCGGATATTCAATTGAAGGGGCACTGCCCTATACGAACCTTGGTATTATCCTGGCAATGGCAGGCCTTGATACCTCTATGGTTAAAGAACCTGATTACGACTCAACCTCTTTTATACAGTCTGAAAAAATGAACGATTATATCGAAGGAGTCTGCAGGAACGCCCTTGATATTTTTGCGAAACGAAAAAAATGGCCAGACATTGCACGCGGTGAGATTGCGGAAGAAAGAAAATCCATTTACTACGATACCACGGGTTTTGGCGTTGAACAGCTTCGACGTTATCATCTTTGCCCTGATTGTCCCGGATATACCGAAGTGGAAGCGAACGGTGCAGGGAATGTGGTTTTAGGCTTTTCCGTGCCCTTTAATGCCTGCCCGAGGTGCGGACAACTGGCACGGGATGATTTTGCAAGGGCCGCTAAAGGAAAAAGAGGAGAAAGGATTATCCTGCAGGATCGCGTTTCCGATTTGTATGAGGTTGCATGAGAACCTGATGAGCAGGTTTATGATACGCGATATGCAGGTAATAGTCCTGTAGAGACAAGGCATGCCCTGTCTCTACAATTAATTACGTAATCCAGTCTGACAGATTTAAAAAACAACCCGAATGTTTTTTAACCCTGCATTACCATGTCAAGCTCTTCTCCGGGAATATCGAATACTGTATCATGGGGAGGCAGCTTCTCCTCAAGGAAAAATTCAGGCAAACGATCATGAACCGAAGTAAAGCCCGCGCCCGTATTAAAATCCTTTTCCATTTTAAGGATCTTTCGTCCCAGGGTGAAGATATCGTCTCCGGTGAGAGATAACCCGTATTTTGCATTTACCATATCCACAACAGCCTCAAAGGCATCCGGAATGTCCAGGGCGGCAAATGCCACAAAAAGGCAAAGTCCGGCCGCATCCACTGCCGCGGTTACGGCCTGCAGCGCCTTTGATGTCTCCACCTGGCCTTCGGGTTTCAGGGGATCCACATTTCCTCCGACCTTAAGGATATTCTGGCAAACCGCATAACCTGCCGTATGATCGGCGCCCATTGTTGATGTTGCATAGGTTACACCCTGGCCCTTGACTGCCCGGGGGTCATATGCCGGCATTGCCTGCCCCTTTACTACAGGCACCCTTCTTACACCAAAAACCTTCCCTGTTACGGCCGCCCCTGACCCAAGGACCCTGCCCAGCGGGCTACCCTTTCCTATCTCGGCAAGCAGTTCCTCTGCCCCGGCAGCATCACCGAATGACTTTACTCCACCGTCCATGGCCACAGCCACTGCATTTCCTGTTTCTATTGTATCAAGGCCGATATCATCGCATCCATAATCAAGCCTGGCGATGGCGTCAATATCATCTATGCCGCAGTTCGGGCCCCATGCCCACACTGTTTCATATTCAGGCCATTTGGAGACAAATTCTCCCTTTTTATTATTATATGTACCTGAACACCTTATTACGCACCCTGACATGCATCCTACCGAGACCTCACCTTTTCTTTCCTGGGTAACTTTATTAAGGGTTTCCCCTGACACATTCTCTGCCTGTTCAAATCGTCCGGAGCTGAAATTCCTGACAGGAAGCCCGCCTGCCTCGTTGATGATATTTACCAGGATGTCGGTCCCGTAGGTTGGCAGTCCCTGGCCCGATACCGGATGATCCATAAGGGCCTTTGCAAAACGCTTTGATGCATCCTTGAATTTCTCCATGTCCTTGACAGGAGAATTCACTCCTCCGGTTGGGTCTATGACAATGGCCTTCAGTCCCTTTGAGCCCATGACCGCTCCCAGCCCGCCGCGGCCGGCATGCCTTGTGGGCCTGAGTTCCCTGTCAGTGAATGCAACGCTTGCCCCTGCAAGCTTCCATTCCCCTGCCTGGCCTATACTTACATATCCTGCCTTATCTCCGAACTCCTTTATTAGGGCATCCACGGTATCATAGTTGCCCATGCCCTTAAGATTATCTGCCGGGGACAATTCCGCCTTATCTTTACCGATAAACAGCTTAAAGAGCCTGCCGTCCTCGATGATTCCTTCAATAATTATTGCCGAAATATCCAGTCTGGCCATATAACCGCCTGCCTGGCCTCCGGAGTTGGCCTCCTTGATTCCGCCGGTTAAAGGGCTTTTTCCTCCCACCGAGATCCTGCCGGAGTTTGCGCAGTTGGTCCCGGATAAAAGTCCCGGCGCAAAAACCAGCTTGTTATGGGGCCCTATGGCATTACTTACAGGCTCAACCTCCGTGGAAATAACCGCCGAGGTGAGTCCTCTGCCTCCCATACCGGCGTAGGCCTCGGGAAGTTCTTCATTCTTCACACTTAGATCAGACATATTGACCCTGATTATTTTAGGCATATGTTCCTCCTTTGCATTTTTTCCTGTTTATTCCGCCTGATAATACGGATAAATTATTATTAAAACACATTCATATACAGATTATACTATGCCTGACAACACTCACACAAGCTAAAATATCAATAAAATTAAGTAGTTATGTCGATATTGATATAATCAAAAAACTATTCGGAACATTGACACAGGAGAGACGATCCGGGATAATGGTTTATTTTAAGTCATAGTTTTCCGCATGTTTAGACCTTCGGATAATGACCATGACAAAAGGAAAGGCCGCAGCATTGAAAATATTTTTGAGTTCGATTTTAAGAAATTATATACCCGGTTATGATCCCAACAAGGGTCATGAAGCAGAAATTAAGCAGGTGACAACTGTTACTGAATTATGCAGACAGATCAATGTCCCTGCTGAACTGGTGACAATCGTTATGGTGGACGGTAGAATGCAGGGGCATGATTATGTTTTGAATGGAACGGAACGGATTTACCTCTTTCCTTCTATCGGAGGGGGTTGATATGAATGAAACCACAGCCGAAATACCTGTTGAGATTCGTGTATTTGGCGCCCTCAGGAAGCATCTGGATCGTCTTAATCTCCCGTATCTTATCAAAAAACAGATACCTACAGAGACATCTACTCCGGTGGCCATAGCAGGAGAACGGGAACTTCCTCAAAATGAGATTGAGGCGGTCTTTGTAAACGGCAAAATATCTGACATGTACACGGTGTTGTCTCCCGGTGACCGCATAGCCTTTTTGCCATACGGTACCCCGGGGCCTTACCGGGTATTCTTGGGGATAGTAAACAGGGAAGATCCTTAATACTCTTAACCCGCCAGATTAAAAAAGGCCGGCATACTTAAAAAATATACCGGCCTTTGATATTATTCATATCTGAATTCTGTTAGCCCCCGGCCTGTTCTTCCAGCTCATCCAGTTTATCCGGATCGGAAACAGCGATATCAACCAGGGCCTTGGGGATATTGCTCTGTTCGCACATTATGCGGATATCCTTTTCCTGATCTGAAAAATAAAGGATTTCACGAATTCCCTCAATATATTCAAGCATCTGATCAGGCTCAATCTGATCCAGTGACGGGCCGGCCGCCTCTGCCGCCTTTTTGGCTGCGGCCTCTTCTTCAAGGCGCTTCTTTTCTGCCAACTCCTCTTCCATAGCTTTTTTAACATTGTCAATGGCTGCCTGATCAAAACCGCCTGTCTCAATTATCAGCTCATCCGCTGCATTGTTATTGAGAAGATATTTGATTTTTTCTTCATCGGATTTATCCGCAATCTTTTCAATAAGTTCCTTTACCCTGGCTTTTTCCGCTATTTCAGCATCCACCCTGGCTTTTACCGCCTTGTATTCCTCTTCCGAAATATCCATTAATTCAACGATATCAGCAGGTTCAAACTCTTTATCAATAAGGTAACGGATCCCTTCCTCTCCGCCAAGTTCCTTTGCCTTTGCAACGATCAGGTCCGTTTTTTTATCTGTAACCATCTTCTCAAAATCTGGCCTGTTTTCAGATGCCATGACCGCCGGCCAGTCTCCACCCAGGCCTGCCGCAATCTTCATGGCGTCAAAATATGTATCTGTTATATTGTCCAGGGTCAGAGCAGAAATCGATTTATCAAGATCCTGCATAAACGGCCTGCATGCCTTATTGCGTGCTTTTAATGCAGCCTTGAGCCGCAGCCAGTTTCCACCGCTCTTTGATACGTTGTACCCGGTTTCATCAAGGGCAGCAGCTATTTCTTTAGCCGTGCCGAGGCTGTTGCTTTCTGAAAAATCATCATCATTATACTCGGTGATCTGCTTTTCGATGAGGATCCATAAAGGTTCCATTCCTTCTTTTCGATTTTCTGCCATATCTATTCCTTCCAAATTTGATTTTTTTGAATACTATCCTGTTTTTCAAAGGTGAAACTATAGGTAAATTTAGCTTTATCGTCAAGTGACAATAGTGAGGCATTTGGATAAAAAAATATGATATTTTTCAGTGGATTACTAAATAGTGCCCATCCAGAAAGAGGCAATTTCTGGATGGAGCTTTCAGCGGTCAGCTATCAGCCGTCAGCTAAGTCTTTATTTTAAAAG
>JASFHE010000273.1:0-8374 GCA_050123415.1 Desulfobacteraceae bacterium
GAGCTGAGGGCCTCTGATTCCTCTGCCGACTCATATTTTTTCAAAGAACAAGAACATCACCGATTAGGTGCAAAAACCTAACCGGATATCACTGATTTTTATTCTATTAAAATACTTTCAAATTCTGATATAAAACATAAGCCTAAATGAAAGAGCAAGATGTCACAAAAAATAATAATCGATGAGTCTTTTCCAAACAGTCAGGTTGAGGACCTGGAAATACATCTGAAAAGGAAAAAAATTAAATATTCGAGTTTGTACTATATCTCCCAAAAACATCCGGGTATGCCGGATCACCAGATAATTCAACTATTATTGGATGAAAAAACCGTTTTTATCACGACGGATCGTCCGATGCATAATACTGTTTTGAAAAAGGGATTTAAATCTTTCTTTTTTAATGGTGATAATTTTTCACCAAAACCCTTGAAAGGCATCAGACCTATCAAACTTCCTCCACAGGTCAGAAAGGATTTGCAGCCCAAATCTCAATATGCCGAGCAAAAAACCGAAGTTCGGCATCTGGTTTTACCAAAGGCTGAAAAAAGCCTTAAAAAGCTGAGAACAAAGCGCAGAAGAATAAGGAACTACTTTGGCGGTATTGAAAATATGGATATGGCTGCCGTTACTATTTCCTTTGAATCATTCAAATCCTCTGTACTCATCGGAGTAAGAATAAAAATCTCATCCAACACAGGAGCTAAAGCCCTTGATGCCAGTGAAAGCTATATTAGCGAAAAAGCAGAACCTGAAAATAGAGCTATCACGGCGATGAGCTATGCATTAATTCTTCCGATTCAACTAATGCTTAATCATGTTAAAACAATCATATATTATGATACTCGTACTTTTGCAGAACCGAATGTATTTCAAGGCAATGGTAAGTTGAATCAATATCAATTCCTCTTTAAGAAACTGCTGGGATCGTATCCTGAAATAGAATTTATGCCATCTGCAAAGGGCTTTTTTATTGAAAGGCTGCGAAGAAAATTAAATGATTTAACAATGTTCAATTCCAATGAGATAGTTCAGGGCAGTATCTCTGAGATGATTAATGAGGTTCAGGAGTATTATTTAATAGACAATGATGAAAAACAACTGGATTCCTCGGTCTTAGCCGGAGAATGACGACAAAATAATTTTGAAAAAAGCGCCCTGCTTCAAGATATCAAAACTCGATTGATATATTAAAGTCCAAATAAACTGTAAAAATATGGCGAGATATGAGAAATAGATACAAAACTTTGAGTATCCGAATTGGCCTGATTTTATTTTTTGCAATAATATCGGAGCCTGTTTCTGCGAAGGATATGGATATTAATCAACTCATTCAACAGGGGACAGGTCTATATGATAAGGGAAATTATGAGGGAGCTTTAAAGCATTTTATAAGACTGAATAAAAGTTTTCCTGATAGTGGAAATATTCTTTATGAAATTTCTAACACATATTATACGCTGAAAGACTATAAGAATGCTCTGAGATATGCAGAAAATGCCCATGATATGTTACCGGAGATTGATAAAATATATATCCTTCTGGGGAATATATATGACAACATGGATAATCCGGAAGAGGCAGTAAAACAATATAATAAGGCTATTCAGGTAAATCCTGAGAGTGATTCCGCTTATTTCAACCTCGGTGTAGCATATTATAACAACAGAAAATATGCAGAAGCGGAAGAGGTTCTTAATGCTTCCATAAAAATTAATGAAAATAACGTATCAACTTATTATGTTCTGGGTCTTGTATATTCGAGATTAAATGAAACCGAACCGGCTAAAAAAACCTTTCGCCAATTCCTTCTGTTAAAAAAGCGGTTTATAGAAATAAATAAATGCATCCCTCAAATATTATACTCATCACATTATAGTTAAATTCGTCTCACTTTTATTGCATATTTTTTGTTTTTGTTATAATACCACTAAATTATTGAGCTGAAATAAAACATCGTTCCAGGCTTTGCCGCAATTATTAACCAATTCAGCTAGATTGAGGAAAATAGAAATATGGCTAAAACACTCACGCACGCATTCGGAAAGAACTTCTTAGGCAACTCCCCGAGCTGGTATAAAACGACTATTCTTGCTTTTCTTATAATCAATCCTGTTCTGCTGTTCACCATCGGGCCATTTGTGGCAGGCTGGGTGCTGATCTGTGAATTCATTTTTACACTTGCTATGGCGCTCAAGTGTTATCCTCTGCCTGCGGGCGGTTTGCTTGCTATTGAAGCTGTTGTATTGGGCATGACTCATCCTGAATCTGTCTATCATGAAGCTCTGAAAAATTTTGAGGTAATCCTGCTCCTGATATTCATGGTCGCGGGGATATATTTTATGAAGGACTTTCTTCAGTTCACGTTCACGCGTATTCTGACGAAGGTACGCTCAAAGATACTCATCTCCATTCTGTTCTGCTTTGCCGGTGCGTTCCTGTCTGCCTTTCTTGACGCGTTAACCGTTACAGCCGTTATTATAGCGGTTGCCTATGGTTTCTATAATGTCTATCATCGCTTTGCTTCAGGCAAGACCCTGACGTGTGATCATGACCTGTGCTGCGATGATTCCGTCAAGGAAAAGGATCATGAAGAACTTTTAGAGTTCAGGGCTTTTCTTCGGAACCTGATGATGCATGGCGCAGTGGGGACCGCTCTTGGCGGAGTCAGCACACTGGTTGGTGAGCCTCAAAATCTGCTTATCGGCGCGGAGATGGGCTGGCATTTTACTCCCTTTTTCTTAAAAGTCGCTCCTGTCTCCATGCCTGTTTTGGGCGTTGGACTTCTAACCTGTATACTGGTTGAAAAGTACAGGTTATTCGGTTACGGCGCCCTTATGCCGGGAAACATCCGTTCTCATCTGCTTGAGACGGCTATACAAATGGAAGAAAAACAGGGAATTCGCGGAAAAGCGAAGGTGATTGTCCAGGCACTCATCGGCGTCTGGCTTGTGGTAGCCCTAGCATTTCATCTGGCTGCTGTAGGTATCATCGGTCTGTCTATCATCGTGCTGCTGACCGCTCTGAACGGCATTGTTGACGAGCATCAACTTGGACCCGCCTTTGAAGAGGCGCTGCCTTTCACGGCTTTGCTGATAGTATTTTTTGCTATTGTCGCTGTCATCCATGACCAGCATTTGTTTGCCCCGGTTATCAACCTGGTGCTCTCTGTGGATGGAAACACTCAACTCGCGGCCTACTATTCTGCTAACGGATTACTGTCTATGATTTCGGATAATGTTTTTGTTGCTACTGTTTACATATCAGAGACTAAAATGCATTTTGAAGGTTTGTTCGACGCTATCCCCGGCATAGGTATGAGCGGGCAGGCCCTGATGGAAAAACTGACAGATACCCATATCGCACGCAGCGAGGTTCTGGCAACCCTGCCTCAGGCAGCAGCACACAAGGTAGCAGAGCTAATGACTCATTTCGATAAAGTAGCTGTAGCCATTAATACAGGTACCAACATCCCGAGTGTAGCTACTCCCAATGGCCAGGCCGCGTTTCTGTTTCTGCTGACCTCGGCAGTGGCGCCGGTTATAAGATTATCCTATGTCCGCATGGTGCTCCTGGCATTGCCATACACCATTACAATGTCGGTGACTGGTTTTATTGCAGTGTACTTTCTTTTGTAAGAGCCGGTTTTCGTTCGGGACAGTTTATTTTATCCCGGCCTGTTTTTTAATTGCCTCAATATCCGGCTTTTCAAACCACTTTGGCAGGTTTATCCATACCTCGTGAAATCCGAAACCTCCTTCTCTCATTTCGCGAAGGGCCTCTTCCTTTGTTAGAAATTGTAAAAGAGGTCAAACATATGTTATAGAAAAAACACTCAATAATCTTAAACTTAAGGGAGACTAATGGCAAAAATAGTCTATGGTGTATCAGGCGAAGGGTCAGGGCATTCTTCAAGGGCATCTGAAGTGATTCCGTTTCTTTTAGATGAAGGCCATGAAGTAAAGGTTATTTCCTATGACAGAGGATATAAAAATCTCAAGGATAATTTTGATGTCTTTGAGACGGAAGGTCTCACAATAGCAAGTGTTGATAATAAGGTTTCAAAAGTTAAAACATTTACTGAGAATATTAAGAGACTTCCTGAAGGCTATGAATCTCTTCAGAAGTTAAGAAAAGAAATATTTAAGGAATATCAGCCTGATTGTGTGATCACGGATTTTGAACCGATGACAGCTTACCTTGCCACTTATTATAATCTCCCACTGATAACGGTTGATAACCAGCATCGTATCCGCTACATGGAGTATGAATGTCCGTCATATCTTAAAAAGGATCAGTTAATAACCGAAACAGTTATCCGGTCAATGGTCCCCCGACCTGACGTTTCGCTTGTTACCACCTTTTATTTTGGTGAAACAAAAAATGACAGGACATTCCTGTTTCCGCCTATTCTCAGAAAACCAGTCCTTGAACTTACTCCGTGTGAGGATGATTATATACTTATTTACCTTACAAGCGGGTTTGAATCTTTTATAGAAATGCTGCCTGAATTCAAACGGGAAAAATTTATACTTTATGGCTATGACAAAAGCGAAGAACAGGAAAATATTATTTATAAACCCTTCAGTAAGGATGGTTTCCTTAATGATCTGTCCTCATGCAGGGCTGTGATGGCAACTGCCGGATTTACACTTATGACCGAGTCTATTTATCTTAAAAAGCCATATCTGGCACTGCCCATGCTCGGTCAGTTTGAACAGGAATTAAATGGTCTTCTTCTTGAACAGGCAGGATTCGGCATGAACCTCAGGGACATCGAGGAAGAGGCAATAAGCACCTTTTTGTATAAATTACCCGATTATAAGGCAAAACTGAATGAGTTTGAAGGCTGGGACAACAGCGGAATAAGAAATAAGTTAAAGGAACTGCTTGATGATGATTGTTCGCTTGCGATTGATTATCATAGAAAACGGACAGGCATTGATGATTGAAGGTTTATATTATGATCCGTTTTTTCATTATCTTTTTTCTCGACGTAAGATTTGTTTTCCCCTATACTTTCCTGCTTATTTCAATATAATAGTATAAAAATTAGAAAGAATTATTTATAGAAAACCATGAAGAATATTAGAAATTTTAGCATAATAGCACATATTGACCACGGAAAATCCACACTCGCGGATAGATTGATTCAGCACGCAGGCCTTGTTGATGAACGTCAATTTAGAGACCAGCTTCTGGATAATATGGATATTGAAAGGGAGAGGGGAATCACCATAAAAAGTCAGGCAATTACTCTTCCATATACCAGCAAAAAGGGTGAAGAGTTTGAGCTGAACCTTATTGATACACCCGGGCACGTGGATTTTTCCTATGAAGTATCAAGGGCACTGGCATCATGCGAGGGGGCATTGCTGATAATAGACGCCTCACAGGGGGTTGAGGCACAGACCCTTGCGAACCTCTATGCCGCCCTTGAGCAGGATCTTGAAATAATACCCGTAATCAACAAGATTGATCTCCCGTCCGCTGATGTGGAGAGGGTAAAGGAACAGATAGAAATTGACCTTGGACTTGATTCTGACATGGCAATCCTCTGCTCTGCAAAGGAGGGAACAGGCATTGAAGATGTTCTTGAGGCCATTGTTGAATATGTTCCCCCGCCTACAGGTGATCCTGAAGGCCCCTTAAAGGCCCTTATATTTGACGCGAATTATGATCCCTTCAGGGGAACGATCGTGAGTTGTCGTGTGTTTTCAGGAAAGCTGAACTCTCGTGAAGTAATCAGGTTTATGTCCAACAATGCAACATACAAGGTCGAAGAGGTGGGAAGGTTTGGTATCAAGAGGGAATCCCTTAAAAACCTTTCTGCAGGTGATGTGGGATACCTGATTGCAGGTATAAAAACAGTAAGTGATACCAGCATTGGTGATACCATTACTCTCGATGAAAACCCTGCGCCTGAACCCTTACCCGGTTTCAGGGAGGCAAAACCGGTAGTGTTTTCATCAATATACCCCATGTCATCTGAGGATTATGGTTCACTTACCGAAGCCCTTGAAAAATACATACTTAATGACGCGGCATTTGTATATCAGAAGGACTCATCCGCTGCCCTTGGAATGGGTTTCAGGTGCGGCTTCCTGGGCTTGTTGCACCTTGAAATAGTTCAGGAAAGGCTTGAAAGGGAATTTGATCAATCCATCATAATGACAGTTCCATCGGTGGAATATCACTTTATTCTGACTAATGGCGAAGAGGTTAAGATTGATAATCCCCTTTATTATCCTGACCCTGCAACAATAGATACATCTCTTGAGCCATATATCAAGACAAGTATTTTAATCCCTGAAAGATACATGGGCTCTGTAATGGACCTGTGTCTTGAGCGAAGGAGTGAAAACGCCAGGTTTAATTATCCTACCCCGGGCAGGGTAGAAATTAATTTTGATATGCCCCTGGCTGAAATTCTCTATGACTTTTATGACAGGCTGAAGACTGTAACACAGGGCTATGGATCATTTGATTATGACATGCTGGATTACAGGAAAAATGATCTTATAAAGCTGGATATCCTGGTCAATTCCGAAAGGGTTGATGCCCTCTCTCAGATAGTTCACAGGGACAGGGCAAGGGCAAGAGCGCTGCATGCCTGTGATAAGCTCAAGGATGAAATCCCGAGGCACATGTTTAAAATAGCCATCCAGGGCGCCATAGGCGGGACTATTATTGCAAGGAGTACTGTTAACGCCTTCAGGAAGGATGTTACTGCCAAATGCTATGGCGGTGATATTACGCGTAAGCGTAAACTCCTTGAAAAGCAGAAAAAGGGAAAGAAGAGAATGAAGATGATAGGATCGGTTTCTATTCCCCAGAATGCCTTTGTAGCGGTGTTTAAGTCGGACAGTAATTGAGGCTGGCGATCTTATATGCCTTTAAAAAGTAAGCAGGACTAAGTGAAAATCAAGCCATATATGAACAGGCTCAAGGCGCAGGGGAAAAGCTTTTTCCTTGCGCCCTGCACCTCTTGTCACGCCATAGCCCTTGGGCGACCGCGGATGCGCCATTTCTCTTAGGCATCCATGTCCGAACAGAAACCATTACCACAAATAGAAACAATTTTCCCCGGCCTCTACATCCACATTCCCTTTTGCAGATCAAAATGCCCGTATTGTGATTTTTATTCTATTGCTTCCTCTACACTTATCCCCCGCTGGCTTGAATCCCTGAAAAAGGAAATGTCTCTTTACAGGGATAAATTTTCTTCCTTTGATACTGTCTATATTGGCGGCGGCACACCATCTTTTCTTGATATCAGTACGATTTATAAAATACTTGGCCTGATAGAAGAAAACTATAAAGTTATTGAGGGTGCGGAGATAACCATTGAAGCAAATCCCGGAGATCTGAGTTCGGAAAAGATTTACGGAATAAAAGGCTCGGGAATCAATCGTATTAATCTGGGAGTTCAATCATTTAATGATGATGAACTGTTTTTTCTTGGAAGACTTCATAGAGCCGTTGATTCCAGGAAAGTGTTAAATGCCCTTGGAAAGGCAGGTTTTGATAATATTGGTATAGACCTTATATATGGTCTCAAGGATCAATCCTTTAAAGATTGGCTGAAGACACTTGAAAGAGCAGTATCTTTTGATCCTGAACATATTTCCTGCTACCAGCTTACAATAGAAGGTAAAACCGTTTTTAATGCAATGAAAAATAAAGGGGAGCTGGAGGAATTTCCGGAGGATACTGCCAGCAGGTTTTTCCTTGAAACATCTGATTTTCTGGAACAGCAGGGCTATATACACTATGAGGTCTCAAATTTTGCAAAAAGCCCGGAATTGAGATCAAGGCACAACAGGAAATACTGGCAGCGCATACCATACCTTGGACTTGGACCATCTGTCCATTCCTTTGACGGTAAAAAAAGATGGTGGAATTACCGTTCTGTTAAAAAATACTGCACCAGCCTTGAATGCGGCAAACAGCCGGTTGAAGATTCTGAAGTCCTTACAGAAGAACAGGAGGTTCTTGAGAAGGTTTATCTTGGCCTAAGGACTGTAGAAGGCATTATTGTGGATGACCTGGCAGATTTACCCGGAATTGATGAACGCCTGGCAAGCCTGGAATCCACAGGGCATGTCAGGAAAACAGGCAACCGTATTATACCTACAAAAAAGGGGCTGCTTGTTGCTGACCGGTTGCCCCTTTATATTATAGATCAGGATAGTTTATAAACCGTCCATTCGTTCTAATGGTCTCTGTTATAAATCCGGGCTAAAATCCGGATAAAAATAAAACCCCCGCCGGGTATTTTACCGGTGGGGGTTTAAGATTTTATCACAGAAACTTACATTTCGGTTTTTAAAATAATTAGAAAAATCTTTCACCCCTTTTCAGCGGGCCGGGTTTT
>JASFHE010000274.1:0-8369 GCA_050123415.1 Desulfobacteraceae bacterium
ACAGACAGAGATGCACGATATACTATACAGGGAGCATTAAACTACGCACTGGCAGAGCATTGGGTAACACGCCTGACCGTAGCCGGTTCAAAGGAAAATCCACACTTTAGAGCTAAATCAATCAGTGCTGCGATCGAGCGTGACTGGCACAACACCTGGTTCGTGAGTCTTTTCGGGCGATACTATGATGACACAAGTGAAATCGAAAATGCCGTTACGGGTAATGCTGCCGCACCTCCTCTTGAGACCTATCAGGTCGGGATGGGGGTGCGCAGGCAGGGTTTCCACTCCCTATTCAAATTGGTGGCCGGGCCATGCTTTAGCAGGTATGATAGAGAGCCTCAACGAGACAGGGCATTTGACAAGCTTTATAAGGACCGCGACTGGATTTCGGTTCAGGCTGCATTTCTGAATCAGTTTTAAGGAGGGGATCTGATATCAATACCGGAAATATGGAGAGAAAATGAATCTTTCGGATTTTATTATTGAAAAAGAGGTTGTACTTATTGATGGCGCCATAGGGACTCAACTGGAAACACATGGTTCTGTTATGGGAGGGCAAAGCAATCTTACCACCCCTGATATTGTCCTTGATATCCATAAAGATTATTCGAAGACAGGGTGTCATATACTCACTGCAAATACGCTTACCATGAATCGTGTATTCCTTGAGAGACATGGTTTGGATATTGATGTCCGGGCAGTTAATTTAAAAGGCGTTGAGCTTGTCAAAAAAGCCGCCGGACAGGACAAGTTTGTTCTGGGAGATATAAGCTCAACCGGAAAGCTGCTTGAACCTTACGGCCCTGTTTCAGAGACAGAAGCCTTTGATTCATTTTGTGAACAGGCGTCAATACTGGAGGAGGGTGGCGTTAACGGATTCATAATAGAGACTATGATCCATTTAGCAGAGGCATTATGCGCCCTAAAGGCATGCCGGAAAGTTTCAAATCTTCCTGTATTGACTGCAATGTCTTTTTCTACACCTGGTAACGGTGGGAGGACTGTTATGGGTAACAGCGCGGAAGAATGCACAAAGGCCCTGTCCGAAGGAGGTGCAAGCTCTGTTGGCGCCAACTGCGGTAATGTTGATCCTTTTGAGATGGCTGAAATTATCTCAGTGATAAGTGCTTCAACAGCACTTCCTGTTATTGCAATGCCCAATGCGGGAAAACCTGAAATGGTTGAAGACAGGTTAATGTTTAATATGTCTCCATCAGATTATGTTAAAGGGATCAAAGAATGCATAAAGGCCGGAGCGAAAATAGTCGGAGGCTGCTGTGGTACAACTCCCGAGCATATCTCGGTGCTGGCTGAGAGCCTGGGATTAAAATAAAGACAGTAATATCATATATTGAATCATGAAAAAAGTTCAGGAACAACTAATAAACGCTAATGTATGCGAATTAAAATAAAATATTAACAAAAAACATTGGCGTGTATTCGCGTGCATTAGCGGTTAATACATTAAACGATATCCCTAACCCTTAAAAATCTGATCAATATGATCCATTTCATTTATACGTTTCCATTCTCCGCCGGCCTTTTCTATCCTTGTTCTCCACTCTTCAACCCTGGTCAAATATTTTTTTGGCTCACGAATATCTTCATTCAGTTTTGTCACATTTAAGGCAATGACCTCAAAACCGGAAAGGTTAAAAGCATCACCCCTTACATGCCCCCTGGCAAGTTCCTGTTTTAAATCCGAGAAAATTATGATGTATTTTTCTCCGACCGCTGTTTCGTTTAAATAATCTATAGCCTGCAACAGACCACCCTCAATATCTGTATACTGTGCGCCTTTAACGTTTTTGACAAAATCATCCATCCTGTTTAAAAACGCCCTTTTCTGATCATTAGCTACTGATGGTCGCTGATCGAATTTAGCTTTTGCAATAATATCTTTTTCACTGAAACTCCCGGTATCTATACGTGCCACAGCCAGTGTGTCTGCAGGTTGAAGTGTGCCGAGCAGATACTTTATTACTGTATGTGCCTTATCCAGCTCCAGGGCATAGGTCCCGGAAGTATCAATCAGCATATAAACGCCTTTGTTATGTTTTCTGCTGTTGGAGCAGCCGGCCGTCAACAATACCGAAATGGCTAGAATTAGAATGATAGTTTTTTTCATGCCGGTTCCTCCCTTAGTAACATGTCGTCTTCCTGTACTACTGTTTTATCAAATCCCTTTTTTCTGGTCACGGCTGCCTCTACTTTTCCGTCAGAGTCCTTCAATACATACCAGTCAATGAACAATCTCGGGAAGGTAACCAAATCAGACAGCTTTATTAGAAAGTTTCCGACATGAAACAGAAGGTTTCCGGATAATCTCAATACAAATGCAATCATCCTTAATAAACCGGCAGCTATTATTCCCAGGACAGTCCTGGATGATTTAACAAAAGATTCCAATGGAATAGCAACAAATGCAAGGACAAAAGGAAAGATAAAGCCCATCACCATCTGTCCGATCATTGGTATCATGCTTTTGGCCTGTGCAGTCTGCTCAATACCGGACAGAGATTGCCTGAGCGCCTCCATATCTGCGGCGATTCTATCGCGCATAAAGGCAAGAGACGATTCTATGCCTGCCAGGACAGTAAGTAGAAATAATGATATAAATATCATCCATGTCCGCTTCCTATCATCCATATTACCGATAATGGGGAATAAACGGGTAATTCTCAATGATTCCATCAGGAACAATCCCATGCTAAGTTCAAGCAGGATTATCACCATTCCCGCCACATCCGAAGTTTTAAAATCGCCAATATAGCTCGCGCCCCCCACCATTTCAGACATGGGTAATGCAATAAGGTGAAAGTTAATAACCGCACCTCCAACTGCTATTAGCATTGCAAAGCCTGCGATAAAAAACTGAGTAAGGGATGAGGATGAAACTCTGCGCATGGCCTGATCTGTCCCGTTTCTGAGCTGTTCATATTCATCCATAAATCTGTCAACGCTTCTGGACCTTGTATTCAAATCACTTACATACCCGCCAATATCTTCAAATATCTTCTTTAATTTACGCCAGGAGGGCAGCATTTTACCTAAAAGTGCATGCCGTTTTCTAAGTGATCCTTCGTAAGTTTGAACGGCTTTTTTATGTTGCGCCTCAAGGGTCACCTTTATTTCTTCCAGCATATTCGAGACCAGACTGTCACCAGTATGTTTTATGTTTGATATGGCCTCGATAATTGTAACCCAATTTGGCAATTCCAGCGGAACATCTGCCGAATCCCTATAATCTTCTTCAAGTTTAGTTACGATTTCAGATAGTTTCCTTTGGACGGAAGGATATTTTGAAAGATCTCTTTCAACAGCAGTATTTATTCGTTCGAATTTTCGTTCTATCGACCTTTCTGCGTCCTCCAGACCCTCGGCCGTCAATACTTCTTTATTTCTGTGCTCCAGCCTCTTTTCAGCCCTTAACACCGAGTGAGATGTCAACCTCAATCCATTATGGATTATTCTGGAAAAAGACCTGATTGCTGTATGTAATTGATCTCTTCCAACACAGAGTGCAATCCATACAATAATCCACAATATTGGAGAATTAATAATTTCATTTATGCCAGTCATAAGAACCTCCTAAGTAATCTAAACAATTATTCAAAAAACAGGCATTTACCAGATAGTGTCCATCCAGAAAGAGCCAATTTCTGGATGGAGCTTTCAGCGTTCAGCTATCAGCCGTCAGCTAAGTCTTTATTTTAAAAGCTTTTTGCTAAAAGCTGAACGCTGAGTGCTGACAGCTTCCGAACAAAAACTTTAGTTTTTGGATGGGCACCAGTTAAGAAAAAAATTCATGAAATATAAGATAAAAAAATCAGCAGTAAATGTCCTTCGGGTTAATTTCATTAACTGGCGCGACTGATAGAAGATTATTTGCAAAGGGTATTCCTAAAAATGAAATATTTAAAAAATTAAGTAATAATAGAGGGTTGGGTTATGTAATAAAATATTTTTACACAGAAAGAGTTATTTTTTGTGCTCAATTGTATGATTTAAGATACTTAAATAGATTGATAGTCAAGCGAGGTCTGCTGTTATTTTGGGGTGGGCAATATCATATTCTATAATAACCGCAAATGAACGCTAATGGGCGCGAATTAAAAAATAATAGAAAACTTGGCGTATATTCGTGTTAATTAGCTGTTTTCAGTCGATCCATTAAGTAAACTCTGGACAGACAGCCGGTTACCTGATATTTTTTAGGGTCACTTTTTGAGCAATATATTAAGTCTTCTTTTATAAACCTATTCTGAATTCAGGCAGAAAGATATATGATAAATAAAATTCGATATTTCAACTCATTTAAAACTCTATTACTGCTTCTGCTTGTCCTTTCAGGCTTATTGCTGGCAGGCAGCTTTTTAAAAACAGACGCTGAAACGGGTGACAATACTAAAACCGTCCCGAATTTAATATCTCCGACGAAAGAAGAAGCAAAAACTGCCAGGGCGCTGGTAAAAAAGCTCGGGAAGTATCATTATCTGGACGAGCCGTTAGATGATACATTCAGTGGGAAGATATTTGATAACTACATAAAATTGCTGGACCCGGCAAGAGTTCATTTTCTGGTAACCGATATCAATGAATTTTCTAAATATCGTAATAGCTTTGATGAAGACCTGAAAAACGGAAATCTAAAATCCGCCTTTTTTATTTACAGCCGATATCACCAGAGAAGAAAGCAGAGACTTGATTATACGTTTGGATTATTAAATAAAGGTATTGATTCCCTGGATTTTAATAAAAATGAATACCTGGAACTGGATCGTGAAAATCTCCCCTGGCACACTGATATGAACGCGGCTGAAGATCTTTGGCGGCGTCTGCTAAAAAATGACATTCTCAATTTAAAGTTTGGTGACACATCGATCGAAGAGATCCCATCAACTCTTACCAAACGTTATGAGAACCAGTTACGTATACTTGAGCAAACAAACAGCAATGATGTATTTAAATATTTTATCACCGCTTATACACACAGTTATGATCCTCATACCGAATACTTCCCGCCGGCCGAATCGGAAAATTTTGATATTCATATGCGCTTGTCGCTGGAGGGTATAGGTGCCCTGCTTAGGAGTGAAGATGGATATGTAAAAGTGGAGGAGCTTGTTGCCGGAGGCCCCGCGGAACGAGGCAAGGAATTACAGCCGGCAGACCGGATTGTAGCAGTAGGCCAGGATGAAAATGGTGAATTAGTGGATGTGGAAGGGTGGCGCCTGGATGATGTTGTCGAACTCATAAGGGGCCCCAAGGGCACTGTCGTTCGATTGAGAGTTATACCGGCTGATAATACTGAAATAAGCAAAACCAGGGTCATATCAATTACACGAGATACTGTAAAACTGGAAGAACAGTCTGCTAAGAAATCAATAATCGAAGTTAAACGAGGTGAAACATTATATAAGGTTGGTATAATCACATTACCGGCTTTTTATGTTGATTTTGAAGCGGCCATGTCGGGTGACACCGATTTTCGAAGCAGCACCCGTGACGTGGAAAGACTGATATGGCAATTACAGGGTGAGAATATCGACGGCCTGATTATTGACCTTCGAAACAATGGCGGGGGCTCTCTGCAGGAAGCTGATGATATGACGGGGCTTTTTATCTCCACCGGCCCTGTTGTTCAGATCCGGGATGCCGATGATAGAATAACAATAGGTCGTGATCATGATTCGAAGCTTGCGTATAGCGGTCCTATGGCGGTACTGGTGAATCGGCTGAGCGCCTCGGCCTCTGAAATTTTCGCGGGTGCTATTCAGGACTATGGCCGTGGAATTGTAATTGGCAGCCAGACGTTTGGTAAGGGTACTGTTCAAAGTATGGAGAGCCTTAAGCCCGGACGGGTGAAATATACCCAGGCCAAATATTACAGGATCAATGGTGACAGCACTCAGAATCGAGGGGTGATACCGGATATTGTTTTCCCAACAATCATTGATCAGGATGAAATCGGTGAAAGTTCTTTGCCCCAGACTATGGCATGGGATCATATTCAGCCGGTAAACTACCACAGGCTGGCTATGCTGACAGCCACTATTAATTACCTTGATAAACTGCACAAACAACGGATTGCGGAAAACGCGGATTTTAAATATCTTAATGAACGCGTCGCTTTTATGGAAGAAAACAAGAAAAAAACAACTACTTCCCTTAACGAATCAGAGCGAAGGCAGGAACGCAAAACAATAGAACAACGCTTGCTGGCCATGGAAAACAGAAGAAGACAGGCTCTGGGAAAGGAACCCTACAAAGATTACGCTGCACTGGAAACAGCAGAAAAGGAAGAAGACAACGATCTGAAAAAGGACTTTAAGCTTCAGGAAACCGGAGAAATTTTAACTGACTGGGTTGATCAGGAAAGGGGTTCAACAGGGGCAGGTATCAAATTAAATATGAATATCAACTACTCCGATATATCAAAAACCTACGATAACTACCGTTCGTATGAAGATTCACAAGTGCAGTCACTGATAAGGTTTGGAGATTTAATATGGCATTGCCTGATATAAGTTCAGCCACTGGTTTTCAGACAAACCCCTTTATAATGCTGACATTCATAGTTGCACCTGCTGTCCTCACAAATGCCTGCGCATTGCTTGCCATGAGCACAAGCAATCGTTTTGCCCGGGCAATAGACATGGCTAAAGAAATCGCCAGGCAAATCGATAGTAGCAGTGATATGACTCCTGTTAAACTGGACAGGCTGGTAAATGAATTTACAACTGCCGAAACAAGGGGGCTTTTACTTTTAAAGGCAATGCGATGCTTCTATTTATCTTTATCCTGCTTTGCACTGGTTGCCCTTGTTTCATTGCTGGGATCAGTAAGCTCCATGCTGAAATCCCAGACTGTTGAAACTCTTTTTTTGTCCTTTGTTCTCCTGCTGGGCGTAGTTGCGGTAGTCGGTATTGTATATGGAGTTATTCTTTTAATTCGGGAAATTCGCATAGTAATAAATGTAATGCAAAAGCGTATCCAGGATATCAGACACAATATAGGAACAGAAAAACAGTAGGGACAGTTAATGAAAATTAATGAACACGAATTAATTCTGAAAGGAATTATATGAAGACAGCTACAAAGATAATAATTTACTTATGTATTCTTGCAATATTTGACACGGTTATCCCAATACCTTTTATGACCCTTTTGTTGATGTATGTTGTTCTGGAAAAACCTGCGTGGTTTAAAAAAATAGCTGGTGATATATATAATTCCTGATATTAATTTTAGAATCTCAATAAAGCATATTGACATAGAGTTTATTTTTGGTACTAAATACATAATGGATGCTAAAATTCAGGTAATAAAAAAAAGGGGGGCATATGGAACCTGAAAAAATAATATTTGATTTATCAAACGAGTTAGCCATTACATTAAAAAAAATGTCCGAAGCGAAAGATGTGACTGAAAAAGAAGCTTACAGCAGAATCGTTAAAAATCTGACCGATTCTTTAGGTGTGTTTTTCAATCTGGCCACAGATATGATGCCCTATGATTATGATGATGATTTTGATGATATAGATAACGAAGATTTGCCGTTTTAGATATATTGATTGATTAAGGTGAAAAAAGAGTCATTGACTCCTGTTGAATTCTAACAGAAGTCAATGACTCTTTATTTTGTGAATAATATCGTACTAATTTTCTGCAAAACAGGTGATATCACCATCCATGGTTGTCATGTACAGCCTGCTGTTTGCTGCTATCATTCCATCCCATACAGGCAGAGAATCCAATTTGTATTCCGCAAGTTTTTCACCGGTTTGAGTCGATACAGCCCAGAGCCGGCCTCCGTCTTTACCTTTTAAAAGATCACTCTGTTCTCGGAGTTTCCCAAGGATTTCTTCATCATCCATTGCGAAAAATGCTTCCTCTTCGTCAACAACATCAGGCGGACCCGCAATAAAAAGTGTTTTGTCTGCAACAACCAGTGCTCTGACTTGAATATCAGGTTTATCCACCTGCCATTTATAGCTCAGTGCAGATTGATCAGCCTTTGGTATGCCCTGCCTGAGCTTCCAGTCTCCGGTAGCAATGAAACTCTTGGGCATATTCATCATCATACCTGCTTTTGCTTTAGGTTTAGGGGCTGTTTTTACCTTTGGTTTGGCTGCTGCCGTACTGGATTTTGGTTTAGGCGCGCCAAATATCGGTTTATTTACTCTTTTTATATCTTCTTCTTTACTGGATTTTGCAGCAGCATAGAGCTGGTATTCAAGCACAGTAGACTCACTTAAAAATTCAGGTTTACGTGCATAGCCGTATACATTCTCATCGTCTACTGCCAGCAGTCTGCCGGAAGGAGTAAGACGCCCCATAATTTCCCATGAACCCCATCCGCT
>JASFHE010000275.1:0-8361 GCA_050123415.1 Desulfobacteraceae bacterium
CCCAAGCGACCCACTGAAGGGAAGGAGAAGTCGGGTGTAACGTTTTCCTGGAAGGAATTATGGGAGATACTCAGAAATCACAAACCATATCAACAGACAACCAGGGAATTGCGAAGCAGGTTGCGCTGGATCACAGGAGCTATTCGGAAGGACGAGTAAATGATTCCTCGATAGTATTCGAGGTTGAGTCTTCTCTTGTTCGGATTGCGATGCTGGCGAAGTCTGACCATGAACAGGTATTTACATCATTAGCCCATAGGATAGATATATCGCTGTTGCGGAAATCATTCCGACGACTGCGCAGGAATGAATCCACTGGTGTTGATAGGATAACGGCGAAGGAATATGCCGGAAATCTTAAAGAAAACCTCTATAAATTGCATGAGCGACTGCGGAGATGTCAGTACGTTGCATCACCGGTAAAGCGTATATGGGTAGATAAGGAAGATGGCAAAAAGCGCCCGATAGGTATCCCCGCTCTTGAGGATAAAATTGTCCAGAAAGCGGTTACGACCATATTAGAGGTTGTTTATGAACCTATCTTCCATGATTGTTCACAAGGGTTCAGGCCAAATTGTAGTCAGCATACAGCGATAAAAGAACTTCGGGAGAAATGCGTAAAACTGAATATCAACTGGATCATAAGCGCAGATATTACAGGACTGTTTGACAACATAGACCACCAGCTTCTGCGGGACATAATCCGATTAAGGGTTAATGATGGCGGAATTCTTCGGTTAATCGGGAAGTGGTTAAAAGCCGGAGTATCCGAAGGAGGAGAAGTCATCTATCCTGACAGAGGAACTCCCCAGGGCGGTGTGGTCTCGCCGGTGCTCAGCAACGTATTTCTTCACTATGTTCTGGACGATTGGTATGTTAAGGAAGTACAATCACGGATGAAGGGCAAGTGTTTTCTTATACGCTATGCTGACGATTTTATCATGGGATTCCAGTTGGAGTCGGACGCAAAGCGGATAATGGAAGTACTGCCGAAACGTTTTAATCGATTCAAGTTAGATCTTCATCCTGAAAAGACGAAGCTGATACCATTCGGAAGGCCAAGCGGGGATGTAAAAGGAACATTTGAATTTTTAGGATTTACCTTTTACTGGGGCAAGAGCCTGAAAGGAAACTGGGTTATAAAGAAGCAGACAGCCCGGAAACGGCGAAACCGGTTTATGCGGATGTTGTGGAGATGGTGCAGAGCAAACATGCACGACCCGTTAGGCTCCTTAACTTGGCCGTTATACTAAAAACAAGGAACATCATGAATCAAATAGAACAGTTTTCACAGTCTCTTGAAGAGTTTCTTCTCCATGATGAAAAAAAAGTACTCGCAATTAAAGGTGAATGGGGTATAGGGAAAACATACTTTTGGAGCAATTTTATTAAGAAATCCTCTTATTGCCAAGAAAAGCAATACTCTTATGTGTCATTATTCGGAATATCAAACCTAAATGAAGTTCAGAGTGCAATATTTTACAATTCAAAAAAAGTCGGTATAACAAATAAACAAGATTCAATTGTCTATGGATTGAAAGCAATATCAAAGCATCTTAAAAAAATCCCACAGATTAGCAAATTTACTGATTCTGCCTCAACTATTGAAAGGTTCCTTTTAAAAGATTTCCTTGTGTGTATCGATGACATTGAAAGAAAAGATCCATCTCTTACAATATCAAAACTACTGGGTTTTATTTCTTCGCTTTCTGTAGAGAATAATTGCAAATTCATACTCATTTTTAACGGTGATAGTTTCGGCAATGAAGAAAAAGAAGAGTACGCAAAATACAGAGAAAAGGTAGTTGATATTGAGTTGGAATACAATCCCTCAATAGAACATAATCAAGAGATTGTGTTCAAGAATCATCAACACAAAGATATCATTTATAAGACACTCAACTCTCTCAGACTCCGGAATATAAGAATACTCAACCATATTAAATGGAATATTGAGCGAATAATTCGTGATCTCAACAGTATTGAAAAAGAAGTTCTTAATGAAATTATCTCAACAACAGCGTTGTTAACATATCTGCACTGCTACCTTTTGTTTGTATTCAGTGTTAATCCCTTCTTCCTCTGCCATTTTTCTTTGTTCGCTCGGAATGTTAATCTGCTCCTGGTAATCGTCTTCATTCACTTCCCATTCAATTAGTCTCATTTTGTTTTCTCCTTTTTTGTTTTTAGTCTTTGCCCTGTTAAATCCGCAGAACGGGCTGCGAAGCAGCATTTAACAGGGTGAACCTGATAGACTGAAGACTATTAGGGTTTTGTTTTTTCCTTCAGCCCGCAGCCTAAAACGCTTCAGCCTTCTTTCATTTCTTCCGTCCCACAATCACATTCCTGCACGTAATACCGAGTATCTTTTTATCCTGCATTGCGGAAACTGTGCCACCCTGAAACCTCTCGGATGACATTGGTGCCTGCATAACGTGAGAAACAGCCCACCCTGCCTTTCTCATTAAATTACCGTAATCTATTATAAGGATGGCCGCTTCCTCATTCTCCTCAAGTGCAGGAGTACTCTGGAAATCACGCCAGTCAGCGTTTATCATTACAAGCCGTGTGCCTTTTTTACTGTTCTCAAAAGCCAGTCTGAAAAACGCCTCCAGGAAGTCCATATACTCTTCCCGCGTAAGATTTGAAATGCTGTCTTCCTCATACTCTTTTACCTTTTTGCTGAAATATGGCGGATCAAATATGATAAGGTCAGGCTTTGTCTTTCCGTTGACAGGCCATTTGAGATCATCCTTGTCCCAGAAATAATGCTCTATTTCAGGTCTTTCATCAGGTCTGTCAACCATATCAAAGCTCCAGCACCGGCGGTTGAATGCCAGGCATGTATCGGCAGTAACACCGCCACCGGCCATGGGATCAATAACCAGGTCACCCTGTTTTGAGAAGTAATAAAGTATGTGTGCAACGAGCTGTGCAGGTATTCTTCCGGGCCATTCATCACCGAATCTTTTATCGCAATCATTCCAGCTCCAGTAATCCCATGTCCTGATTCCCCACTGTAATTCACTGTATTTGACGGGATCACTTTTTCCATCCAAACTTATTGCCCAGACCAGAGGTTCAGGCCAGCCGTGCTTTTCAGCTACTTGAGCTACAGTGAAACCTTTTTTTAAATCGACATTTGGCTCATTAGGAAATATTTCTTTTTTAGCCAAATAGTTTCTTACACTTATTCTGGGTATAGCTAATCTTTCCGCAATCCTTTCCTGAGGAATACCCAGCCGAACCAAACGAAATAGATTTATTTCAAAATCGGCTTTAACTGCAGCTCTAAGATCAGAAATATAAATGTTGACCATCCTGCTTGAACGTCCAACTGCTTTTCCTAGTTTTTCTGATGATATTCTTGGATTCCTCTGATAGGCCCTTCTGGCAGTATCCCTTGCATCTTCATCCTTAAGCTCTCTCGGTCCTATTGCCTTGCTTGCAGCATACAACAGGGGATCTTCTCCATTGAGTTTTATGATTTGCGCCCTGACTTCTTTTTCCCCAATACCTTTGTAAGCCTTAAATCTGTGTACACCGTCCAGGACGCGGTATTTACCGGGTTCGTCCGGATGCTCCTGCAGATGAATGGGATCGAATTCAAAACCATCCCTCATGTTCTCTTCAAACATGGAAACTCTCTTGTGGTCAACGCTGATTCTCGGATAGATGCTATTGTCGATCACAATGTCTTCAATCTTTATGGATTGTACTTTGTTCATACTTGTCCCCTTTAAAGATAGGCTGATGCAATTTAGGCTATAGGCTTGTTAGGGGAAAGGCTTTTACTTCAGCCTTCAGTCTAGAAAGCTTCAGTCTGCATTTCTGGTTGGTTAGAAATGCTTATTACAAGCATCGTGCCAGAAGCATATAATTTTAGTCCGGAGGCAAAAGGACAAGGAATACCCTTGAATAACAAGGATCTTCATTGTCCTGATATTCAGGAAGGAGTGTCGCTCGGATTTATTTATTTGAAAATAATGAAAGAAAACGCACAGTTTCATGTGCATCAATGCACATTTTTATGTGCAAAATTCAGGCACTGATAAACGGAAATAAGACAATGAAGGTAAATTGATTTTCGAGCACTTAAAATTCTACAACCACAACCGGAATATTTGGTTCTTTATCAGAATTTATGGGCCTGCCTGCTAAACCTTAAATCATATCCAGCTCATTTTCCCTGAGCTCCTTTATTTCATCCCTCAGGCGCGCCGCCTCCTCAAACTCAAGTTTGGCGGCAGCATCCTTCATCCTTTTTTCCAGATCCTTTATCATCTTTTTGATTGTATCAGGCGTGAGATACTCCTTTGCCTCTTCAGATACAACCGGCACTGTCACATAATCTGCCTCGTAGAGTGAACCAAGCACATCATCAATATTCTTTGCTACGGATTCCGGTGTAATGTCATGCTCCCTGTTGTACTCAATCTGTATCAATCTTCTCCTGTTACTCTCATCAATGGCCCGTTCCATTGAACCTGTCACCTGATCGGCATAAAGGATTACCGTGCCGTTCAGGTTCCTTGCCGCCCTTCCGCACGTCTGGATGAGTGACCTTTCAGACCTTAAAAAACCTTCCTTGTCGGCATCCATGATGGCAACAAGAGATACTTCAGGGATATCAAGTCCCTCTCTTAAAAGGTTGATACCTATAAGCACATCAAAAGCTCCTATCCGGAGGTCCCTGATGATTTCCATTCTTTCGATAGTCTTTATGTCCGAATGAAGGTACCTCACCTTTACATCAAGTTCCGAATAATACTCTGCAAGGTCTTCGGCCATTCGCTTTGTAAGGGTTGTAACCAGGACACGCTCGTTTCTGGCTACTCTCTCCCTTATCCTTGCAAGGAGGTCATCAACCTGTTCAGTTGCCGGACTTACGATTATTTCAGGATCGGTTAGACCTGTAGGCCTGATTATCTGCTCGGCCAACGCCTCGCTGATTTCCAGTTCATAGGGACCGGGTGTGGCGGAAACATACACTACCTGGTTCAGTCTTTGGGTAAACTCTTCAAACTTAAGAGGCCTGTTATCAAGGGCAGAGGGAAGACGGAACCCGTAGTTCACCAGGGTCTCTTTTCTGGACCTGTCTCCCCTGTACATCCCTCCGATCTGGGGGACAGTGATGTGGCTTTCATCAATAAAAAGCAGAAAATCCTTTGGAAAATAATCAAGCAATGTGGGAGGCGCATCGCCTGGCGCCCTTCCTGTAAGGTGCCTGGAATAGTTTTCTATACCATGGCAATAGCCCATCTCGATCATCATCTCCAGATCAAAAAGGGTGCGTTCATCAATGCGCTGTGCCTCAATAAGTTTATTATTATCACGAAACTCATCTACCCTCTTTTTAAGTTCTTCCCTTATACCTTTTATGGCCTTGTCCCTTATTTCCGCCGAGGTCACATAATGTGTTGCGGGATAAACAGTTATCCTCTTCAAATCTGCCGTAACCTTGCCTGTGAGGGGATCAATCTCCTGTATGGTTTCGACCTCATTTCCCCAGAATGATATCCTTATGGCCTTGTCCTCTTCATATGCGGGAAAAATATCCAGGATATCACCACGCACCCTGAAGCGCCCCCGGTAAAAATCAAAGTCTCCTCTTTCGTAATATATCTCAACCAGCTTTTTTACCGCATCATCTCTTGAAAGTTTATCCCCCGTCTCTGCGTAGAGAAGCATATCATGGTAGGCCTCGGGTGAACCAAGGCCGTAGATGCATGACACACTGGCGACTATTATTACATCATCCCTTTCAAGCAAGGACCGGGTTGCTGAGTGGCGCATCTTGTCAATGTTTTCATTTATACTGGAGTCTTTCTGGATATAAGTATCTGACTGGGGAATATAGGCTTCGGGCTGGTAATAGTCGTAATAACTTACAAAGTATTCAACCGCATTGTCAGGAAAAAGACTCTTGAATTCGCCATAGAGCTGAGCGGCAAGTGTTTTATTAGGAGCCATGATAAGCGTGGGCTTCTGAACACCCTCAATAACATGAGCCATAGTAAAGGTTTTACCCGAACCTGTTACACCAAGCAGGACCTGGTGTTTGAGATCATCCTTAACACCCCGAACAAGATCGGAAATGGCATTAGGCTGATCACCGCATGGTTTGAGGTCGGAAACTATTTTGAGCATAAATACCTTATTGATCAAATTCCGAATTTATAAAACAGTAACAAAAACCTATTCAAATATACAACTGTTCCCATTTTAAATTTTATTAGCATAGTCATATTCCATGGATTCATCATTCCATATTGCACGACGTTTAAAAGGATCTGTTATTCTTTTTGGATAGTAGTGATCAACAACAAAATCAGGCGGTATCGGTTTTTTTAAGGAAATTGTATATTCTATTACGGTCACATCATCCCTATCGTGTGCTACCCTAAAAAAATGATCAGCCATCATGGATGAGACTAAGTAGGCGAAACTAGTAACCGATGAGAAAGGCAATTTGCATATGAAAATTGTAGTTCTGCCTATTTTTTTTAAATTATCACGATGGTTTTCTGAGGCTCCTGGTAAATGGATCGTAAGGCAGTTTAAGTATTCGCTACCGTAGATTAAATAGTGCCCACTACAATTAATAAATATCCTATCATCAAGAACTACGTGTACAACTCCTGCTCTGGTATTGACTGAAGTCTTAGTAATTGCTGTGTCAATATCTTTTTCTGATACCATAGAGCTAAAATAGTCTCGAAATTGTTTTTGTATTTTACTAGGAGATAAAGGTAATATTCCCTTTTCATAATAATCTTCCGTTCTAATTGGCCTGCAAGCATGATACGTTAAAATTTCTTTGAAATTATCACAAAGTTCATTTTTGATTTCAGATTTTAAAACTTCTCTGCTTACTAATTTACTGAAAAGGTTACATGCTTCCTCTTCACTATCTCTAAACTGAATTATTTTTGAATTTTTACGCAATATATCAGCATATGAATTTCTTAGATGTGATTTCATCAAATCACATACAATTGGATCCCAAGTTGTAGAATCTTTTAAATTAAAAATCATTCATTATACCCAACTAAGCAAGCATATAAGGCCTTAATTAGTGCCCATCCAGAAAGAACAAAAATCTGGATGGAGCTTTTAGCAGTCAGCTATCAGCCGTCAGCTAAGACTTTGTTTTAAAAAGTGTTTTGCTGAAAGCTGAACGCTGCCATTCTAAAATGACAGTTTATGGATGGGCACTAATTAATAAGTATGCTGAAACGCTTTTACCTTGAACCCTGCACCTTGTGCCCTGAGCCTTGAGCCTGTTTTTATCAAACTTCTTTTCTCCATTTTGTGATACTTGCTTTATCTTCCAGCACTATCCCCATTTTCTGAAGTTTGTCCCGAATGGCATCCGCCTTGCCCCAGTCCTTTTGAACTCTCGCATCGTTCCTTTGTTTTATGAGATCTTCGATCTCCGATTCATCGATATCAGAAGGTTTTTCCATCCGGGAGAAAAATACTGACGGAGTGCTGTTTAAAATCCCCAGGACAGCAGCAGCCTTCAGAAGGGCATTTCTTTCATCTTTGAGCTGTGATCTGACAAAATCTGAAGGATCACCACCTGTCTCATCCATTATGCGGTTCAGTTCCTTGACTTTATCAAAGATAATACCTATTGCACCGGCAGTGTTAAGGTCATCATCCATAAGACTGACAAACCTGTTTAAAAAATTATTTTCCTGATCGCCCTCTATCAATCCCTGAATGCCGCCTGAATAATCACCATTTGGTCCTATAACTTCTTCAAGTCTCTGAAGCGTACGATATATCCTGATAAGTCCTGCCTGAAAATCCAGCACATCCTTTTTTGCGAAATCCAGTGGACTCCTGTACTGTTTTGAAAGAAGGAAAAATCGCAACACCTCAGGGTGATAATCTCTAAGCGCGTCTTTAATAAGTATAAAATTTCCAAGGGATTTTGACATCTTTTCTGATTCAACAGTTAAAAAACCGTTGTGCACCCAGTAACGTGCAAATTCCTCACCTGTGGCAGCCTTTGACTGTGCCCTTTCATTTTCATGATGGGGGAAAAGCAGATCTTTGCCACCGCCGTGGATATCGAAAGTAGCGCCAAGATAATGATTGCTCATTACCGAACACTCCATGTGCCATCCGGGTCTTCCATTACCCCAGGGGCTTTCCCACATGGGCTCTCCGGGTTTGGATGGCTTCCAGAGTGTAAAATCCATGGGATGCCGCTTTTTTTCGTTTATATCGATCCTGCTGCCTGCCTTCATATCATCAAGCTTTCTGCCGGAAAGCCTTCCATAATCATCAAGCTTTTCGACAGCATAAAAGACATCGCCATCCACTTCATAAGCAAAGCCTTTATCAATG
>JASFHE010000276.1:0-8324 GCA_050123415.1 Desulfobacteraceae bacterium
TCATCTGCGGTATTGTACGATCCCTACACTTATACAAAAAAATATTTACAAGGCTCTGGGGATCACGAGTGTTCCCTTGAAAAGGAAAAAATCCAATGCTTGAAATTTGTAGTGCCCATAAATATCGCCTGGTAAAGTTATCTTATTGATCTTATTACTTATTTGCAACTACCTATGGTAAACTTGGGTTAACACTTCTCTGGTGGCTGGAAAAAAAAGTCTGAAAGTCGTCCCTTTACCAACAGTGCTTTTAATATCGATGTGTCCGTTATGGTCTTTTATAGTTCCCCATACAACAGCAAGGCCTAAGCCTGTACCGCTTCTTCCCATCACCTTTTTGGTATAAAATGGTTCAAATACCCTTTCCATATCCTCAGGCGTCATGCCTGTCCCCGTATCGGAAACGGTCAGGACAACATAGTCACCCTCCTTTAAATCATCCTGGTCTTTTGTGGGACCTTCAATATAAATGTTTTTTGTGGATATGTGAATTTCCCCTCCATCAGGCATAGACTCCGCTGCATTGGATACCAGATTCATCACAGTCTGGAACAGGTGGATCTGTGGACCCAGGATATTTAACAGGTTATTTTCAAAGTCGGTTTTTATCAGGACTTCAGGGTGGTATTGCATTAATTTTTCACATTCTGGGCTCGATAGATATTCATGAACAATATGATCTATATTGGTTACCTTTGCGACAGAGACTCCTCTTCTTGCCAGGGTCAATAAATCCTGAACAATTGAAGCTGCTTTTTCTCCTGATCTTTTAATCTTCTGGATATAATTTCTATAAGGATTGTTTTCCTCCATTTTTATTAATAACAACTCAGGATAATTTATAAGACCTGTCAATACGTTGTTGAGATCATGGGCCACACCTCCCGCCAGGGTTCCGATCGCTTCCATCTTTTCAGCCTGTGCAAGCCGGAGCTGCAGTTGATTTTTCTCTTTTTCCGCATGCTTTCGTTCAATAGAATAGCGTATCGCCCTTGATAATGAATCCGCATTGATATGTCCTTTCACCAAAAAATCCTGTGCCCCTCTTCGCACAGCATCAATTGCAAGTATATCATCATCAAGTCCGGTCAACACAACAACGGGTGTTTGCGGTGAACTGGCCTGTATCTTTGCTAAAGTTTTAAGCCCTGAACTGTCAGGAAGCGAGAGATCCAGCAGAACTACGTCAAATACGGTGACTGATAATGCTTCAAGACCTTCGGAAAGCCTTTCGGCAACTTCTATTTCAAATGATCTCCAGGTTGCCTCGGAAAGAATCTCCTGTATCAGTCGAGCGTCCCCCCTGTTATCCTCAATCAGGAGAACTTTTTTAGGTGTATCAATCATGTCTTTTATTTATGAGGCAACTTTACAACACTCAACCAGAAGTTTTCAATTGACTTAACAACATTGATAAATTGTTCAAAATCAACCGGTTTGGTTATGTAACAGTTGGCATAACAATCATAGGTTCTGATTATATCCTCTTCTGCCCTGGATGTGGTCAGGACTACTACCGGAATACGCCTCAACTCTTCGTCCTTCTTTATTTCCATGAGTACTTCACGGCCATCCTTTTTGGGCAGGTTAAGATCCAGAAGGATAAGGTCAGGACGCGCCGAATCGGCATATTCCCCTTCTCGCCGCAGGAAGGATATTGCCTCGACACCGTCCTTAGCCATGCGAAGGTTATTTATAATCTTGCCCTCTTTGAGAGCTTCCTGTGTCAGGCGTACATCACCGGGATTGTCTTCAACCAGTAGAATTTCAATAGGTGCGCTAAGTTCATCAAGCATGACTAATTTTCTCCTTGTATTGGAATAGTGAAATAGAAGGTAGTTCCTTTCGTGAGTTCAGATTCAATCCAGATATTTCCTCCATGGCGTTCAACAATCTTTTTACATATGGCAAGTCCAATACCTGAACCGGGATACTCTTCCTTGCTGTGAAGACGTTGAAATATTTCAAAAATACGACTCGAGTATTCAGAATCTATACCAATGCCGTTGTCGCTTACAGAGAAAATCCATTTATTTTCATTTTTTTCAGATGAGATATTAATTTGAGGAGGGTCATTGCCGCGGAACTTGATGCCGTTACTGATTAAATTTTGAAAGATCTGTCCTATTTGACCACCGTCAACCATCAGTTCGGGCAGGGGATCACTGGTCACCTTGGCTTCACTCTCTTCGATTCTCTTTTTCAAATCGCGCAGAGTTTTTTCCAAAACAGTATCTAATTTCGTCATTACAAAATCTTTACCTCTTGTTCCTAAGCGAGAGTAATTCAGCAAATCATTAATAAGCATCTGCATCCGATTTACACCATCAACTGCGTAGTTGATGAAGTCATCGGCATCAGAATCAAGTTTGCCCTTGTAACGTTTCGATAACAACTGTGTATAGCTTGCAACCATGCGAAGCGGTTCCTGAAGATCGTGTGAGGCAACGTATGCGAACTGCTCCAGTTCCTTGTTGCTCCGTTCAAGGGACTCGGTGCGTTCACGTAAAGCTTCTTCCATGAGCTTTCGATCGGTTATATCACGAACAAGTCCAAGCATAAGTTGCTCTCCTCCTGATTCAAACCAGACGAGACGGACTTCAACCGGAAAGGTTGTCCCATCCTTACGTCGATGAACTCCTTCCAGCGTCATAGGGGTGTCAGGAACCATTTGCTCCCATCTTTCTATGTGCTTTTCAAGATTAATTTCCTGATCAATATTCTGTATTGACAGTGTTAAGAGTTCCTCTCGTGTATAACCTAATATCTCACAGGCATGTTTATTTGAATCTATTATTTTGCCGTTACGCCTGTGCAGGAAGAAAGCATCCTTTGAATGCTCTACGAAAAGTTGTAATCGTTTTTCATTTTCACGCAGTGCTTCCTCGGTACTTAAGCGGTCTGTTTCTGAAGAAGTTAACTTATCAAGTCTCTGGCGAAGTTTCGTTAATTCAACTATTAGCTGATCCTTTGTTTTATCCTCATCTTTCATTTCCAGGGGCTCCAATAATATGAGATGTATTATTTGGTAATGCAATAAATATGCCATAATATATTTTATTTATTATCTAATCATTACAATTGATTAAAACGCACTTTTCAGAAATAAATTGTGATAATTCCTGGTTTTCATATGATACAATCAAGAGTCAAAAAAGTGACGGTAAAAAAAGACAGTGTTATTGGATATTGAGAGAAGGAGGGTATTAACCTTGACCAAATAATCTGGTTTCTTTATACTTTTTTTATAAGTATATAAATATTACGTTTAAGAGTTATATATGCATGGACCAATAACATACCTGCCTTTAAACCCTATGAAAAATAGAAAGCGCCTGGATACCAGTTTGAAAACACTGTATACCCTGTGATGCCTGTTTTTAATTAAGTCTTAATACCTGAAACAATTTAAAGGAGGAGAGATCATGTCAGCAGAAAAAAATAAAGAAATTGTACGACGTGTTATAGATGAGATTGTAAATAAAGGTGACCTGTCGTTAGTGGATGAGGTTCTTGCCAGTAACTATGTATACCATTTTCCAACGCATGATATTAATGGTCCTGAAGGTTTTAAGGAGTTTGTGACAACGATGCGTGCCGCTTTTCCTGACTTGCATGTTACTATTGAAGATCTAATCGCAGAAGGCGACAAAGTAGCAGCCCGCGTTATAATGCGGGGCACATTTAAAGGTGAGTTAAATGGGATAGCCCCTACGGGCAGGAAACTTGCATTTTTGGAAGCCGTCTTTGTCATGTTCGAGAATGGCAGGGAAGTGGAAGCAACGGCATATGGAAACATGATGTCCTTTAATGAACAACTCGGTATCTAAGCAAGTAAGGAGAACATTCGGTGAATCGTTATTTAAGTGCTTTTATAAAGTATCCTCTGATATTACTTTTTCCTTTGGTATTAATAAATGGGTGCTACTCTCAAAATAATGATTCGGAAAAAAATACCGAAAATAAAATAGATTTTATTGAATATTGCAAGACTCATGAATGCAGGAAAGATTTAAAATTCAGTTTAAGGACTCGTGATGATACCTATTTTGAGTATAATTCAAGCCTTTCCGTACCTGTAGTACAGAAATCCATTGATAGGTCTGATCCCGATAGTAAAAAGGTAAATTATCTGGTGACAGTATATCCCGGAGAAACAATATACATTGCGTTTGATCCCGGAACCGAAGGCCCTGAGAACCTGCGGTCTGTTTCAACCTCAAACAACTCTTTAAATACAATCACCTTTAAATTAACCCAGGAAGAAAACATTGCTGATGGTTGCGGTATGAAATTATATATCCGTAATTCGTCTAAATATTACATTAAATACTGGCTGTTCTTACAAAAGATTAAAGAATTAAAACCTGATAAAGTACCAAGCTGTCCACTGAAACCGGAATCAGGCAGTTATGATACATGGGAATATCCGGTTTTCCAATTCAGTATGGGAAAGTTTCAATGGGCAGATGAATCTGACCTGGATTGTAAATAATTAGAAAAAGGTATATATTTCCTGCTTTATATCCGGATAAAAAAGATAATTAGTGCCCATCCAGAAAGAGGCAATTTATGGATGGAGCTTTCAGCGGTCAGCTATCAGCCGTCAGCTAAGTCTTTATTTTAAAAGCCTTTTGCTGAAAGCTGAGCGCAGAGTGCTGACAGCTGCCTAACAAAAACTTTAGTTTTTGGATGGGCACGAATTAGCAATAGGTTCAGGGCAATAAACTTCGGAAATCCCGAATGAAGGATGCAAATTCCTAAATATCTTGCATAATCATCATTTTAGACCTATAAAAGAAAATGTTATCAGATACATGATACCTTGCATTTGCTTTGTACAGTCGTACAGCAGTACATCCTTAATATTTTAATAGCTCAAACAGTATTACAAGATTCTTTTTTGCTTATGGACATACAGTGTTCTACTTCCCTGGCAGGGACTCTGTAGAGTCTGAAACAGGAGATACTTGGGAAATGAAAATATTGAATGGCCCTTATATCTGACCTGATATCGAAATGGCGGTTACCGAAAACCGAAGAGCTTTCAGATAGCTCAGCACAGAAAGGCTTTACAGAGTAAGAAGCGCTAAAAGAAGAAAGTGAAAAGATACCAAAAATACAGGAGGAGATTACCATGGATGACTCTCAGATAATTACAAAAGAGCATGACGAGGTACTTAAAAAAGAGTGGGATGGTTACCTTTCCAGGCGCAGGAATAAAAAACCTGATGACTGGCCTGAATGGAAAGACAAACTTACAGGGCTGGCAATTTCAGGAGGGGGAATCCGTTCTGCCGCTTTCTCCCTTGGTGTGCTGCAACAGTTGGCATCAAAAAAATTGCTTGGCATGTTTGATTATCTCTCAACTGTTTCAGGTGGAGGTTATACGGGAGGCTCAGTTTCATATTATCTTAATAATCCTGATTTCGATAAAAGATCACCTCAATATGATCTTAAAGAGGAATTTCCTTACGGACTTCCTGATAAAACAAGATTGAATCCAACTCCTGAACTGAACTATCTAAGAAGTCATGGAAGTTACCTTGCTCCTGGTAGCGGCATAAATCTGCTGTCTTTTGCAGGGGTTGTCCTGCGTGCCATATTGCTGAATCTTGTTATCTGGATACCGGTTTTGATACTTGTAATGGCTGTGGCCCAAAGGTTAGTAGTGACAGGTAAAGATAGTTTGAAGGATACCCTCCCATGGATTACAAATCCCACAGCCCTGGCTGGCTTATGTGTTTTTATCATAACATTCCTGTTTGGCGGATATATTTTATATAGATTAAAATCCATTAAAGAACCCAAGGATCTGGTTTTTCCCTTAACAAAACCTGTAAGGATCATAAACTGGATTTTATTTTTTATCAGCGGTTGGGCTTTCTCTTGTGGAGTTATTTATAAGACTGTAAAGCTGGAAAAATTTGATTTTAAAATCGAAGCGGGAACCAAATCTTTACGGGAAACATTTGATGTCATGTTTGCCAGGATTTCGGAATTTTGGACAACTGAGGTACCGGTAGTGTTCAAAGTGTTTGAAATCTTAGCTGTATTATTTGTCGCATTCTTTATTATTATGATTATTTACTACTCTTTAACCACCATTTTTCAAAAAGACCAGACCGAATATAAACAACGGCGAATACATGCCATTATTTATGGAATTATACTAAAATGGCTACCTGTTTGTATTGTGGTTGCCCTTATTCCCTATTTAAGCAGACTGGCAGACCTGAAAGGCGGAATAGGAGCCCTGTGCACAGGTATTGCAATTGGATTATGGAAGCTTTACAGCAAAGGAAAAGAGTGGGTGCCAATGAGCATTATGGCACCCATAGCAGCGTTGCTGGTGCTATACGGGCTGCTTATAACCGCCTATTCCATTTCCTTTGATTTAAATGAGAATTCATGCCAAATAGCAATTGGCGTATCCTTCCTGGCTGTAATTCTGGGCTATTTTGTTAATCTTAACCATATAAGTGTAGGGCGATATTATCGCGACCGTTTAATGGAAGCATTCCAGCCTGATGAAAAAATGATAAAAGAAAACAAAAACTGTGCTGCAACCGGTGCAAATAAGTTTACCATCAGCTCTTTATCACCTAAAGACCCGGAGAAACCAAAAACTCCATATCATCTGGTAAATACGAACGCTGTGCTTATAGACAGCAATAACAGCAAGATTAAAAAACGGGGCGGGGACAGTTTTATATTCTCGCCACTATTTACAGGCAGTGGGGCAACAGGGTGGGTAAATACAGAGAAATATAACAAAGACTTTACACTTGCCACAGCCGTATCGATCAGCGCCGCAGCAGTTAATCCGCATACCGGACCGGACGGCAGCGGCCTGACCAGGAACCCGGCTATCTCTTTTCTTATGGCACTCCTTAATCTCAGACTTGGCTACTGGGCATCCAATCCGAACATGCCCGAAGGCCAGGCACCAATGAACCATTTCTGGTCAGCCTGGTATGAACTTTCACCCCATGCAGGTTATAATGAAAAGTCAACCTTTATTCAATTAAGCGATGGTGGGCATTTTGACAATCTGGGGCTTTATGAACTTTTTCGCAGGAGAGTTCGTTTTATCCTGGTACTGGATGGAGGAGCAGATAAAGACTTTAAATTTGGTGACCTGCAGAATGCTTTGCATCGGGCAGAGCAGGATTTTAAAGTCCGGTTGAAATTTAACCGTCCATTTGGTGATATAATTCCCCAGGAACAGGATAAAGTAAAATTTCCCCAGGGATTGAAGCTTGCAGATACCGGGTATGTATCAGGACAGTTTACCTATGGTTCCGATGTTGATAACCCCGGCTGGTTTTTCTTTATAAAAACCACTCTTATCGATGATATGAGTATGCGCATTCGCGGGTATAAAAGTGCCCACCCTGATTTTCCTGATGAATCAACAGCGGACCAGTTTTTTAGTGAAGATCAGTTTGATGCCTATCGACTGCTCGGTATCGCTATCGCTGAACAATTAACCAATGAAAAAGACTTTGGAAAGATCCTGACGTCATATTTTGGTATTTAAGACGGAAAACCCGGACATAGTGGACAGGGTGGACAGAATACAGGCATAGAAAAATCTGTATTCGCCTATAAGGTTATAATGGACCCAAGGGTTGTTACAACCAGTATAATTAAAAAAGGAAAAAGGCTTTATATTAATCCTGCTTTCAAAATTTTACGGTATTTTAATAACTTTTGTTTTAGGTTTATTTATGTATTTCTTCATTCCAAAACAGAATGAAAAAAAAGTGTCCTTAGATATGAAATAATAATAGGATTGTAAAATACTGCCTTTCTAAAGCAGTGAACTGTTTATTTGCTTGCACAACTCTAAGGAGTTTTCAACTCTCAGATTATCAATGCTCAATACTGGAACTGCACCAATAAGAGAATTGGTTATTATCAATCTGTCCGATTGACTCAGGTCATTTATTGTCAGGGTTTTATCTTCAATAATATAGCCGTTGTTTCCCATAAATTCGCAGACATTTTTTTCCATAACACCCTTTAAAACATGTTGCGAAATTGGTCTTAAAACTTTTTTGTTCCTTAAAAGGAGAATATTTCCAGTGTTTGTCTCTGACAGGTTATTATCAGGATTGAGTATAATTGCTTCATCATAACCATTTTCCTTTGCCCATTTTCCTGCCATTAAATAGTAGAGGTAATTAAGTGTCTTGTGATCAGCTAAAGGTGACTGCCTTGGTTCCGGGTAAATCCCGAGCTTTAAACCTTTTTCCTTTTTCCCTTCAAGCCTGTGGGTGTATGACCTTACAGTTACGATCAATGAGTGGTTACAGGGA
>JASFHE010000277.1:0-8307 GCA_050123415.1 Desulfobacteraceae bacterium
CTACAACCATTTCATGAACAGCACGGTATCCCCAGTCTGCCCATTTTTCAGGATGGCCTATTGCCCATTCAAAACCCGGATCAACGTGTCCGGTATCTGTTCCTGCCGAGACATAACCCTTCTCCATATTGCGTGCAATACCGCCGCTTGCTATTGAGCCAATAAATCCGGGATTTCCCACTGCCAGAAATCTGCCGTTCCAGTTTGCTGTATCAGGAAGCCATACTTCAATACCAATATGGGAATCACTGGTAGGTTTCGATACTGCCTGTATCCTGCAGAATGGTGCGTTGATCTTCTGGACCGGCGTATTCATAAAACCGCCACTCTGACCGGCAAGCTCATACCCGGGATCCCCCTTTTCCACAGAGGTAATTGTGACATTAGGAATTTTAATGGATTTCAGGCTTTCGCAGGATTGCTGTGCTGAGGCTGAAGGAGTAAAATTGAAAGTTGCAAGGAAAGCTGAACATAAAATAATGCTTATTGTACGTTTCATAGAGGTTCCTCCGTTGTAAGTATTTTAAGTATGCATGGTAAACAGTATTATCATTCGCCTGAATCCTGCTTTTTTACGTCAACAATTCCTGTGCCCGAATAAGTCGATCCTGCACATGAACTCCATTTGGGCAATTGATATTACATTCCGAACAGTCGCTGCATCGTACGCTTTTTACTTCTTCAGGTAATTCCATAAAACTCATCTTTGCCTGATGATAGTTACCGCAATAGTCATTGTAAGCCAGGAAGCGCATCATATCGGTTATGGGAAGATTTTGAGGACATTTACCACTGCACTCATAACACATTCGACAATAGGAGGGACGGATTTGTTCATTCATGACATACAATGTTTTTTCGTCTGCCGGTGTGTATGGCTCTGACATGGCCCGGAAGTTCATTTCAAGTTCCTGGATTGTTTTCATATGAGGTACTGTTGTTCCGATAGCCGGGTTGGTCAGTACCCATTTAATACCTGAAAGAGGACCTTCCCCCTCTTTCGCCGGTTTATTCTCCAGGTTGAGAAGATTTAAGCCTGTCAATGCTACAACTACCTTCATTGCAATAACTCCAATACCGGCTTCATGCAGTTTTTTAATGGCCCGATCCCTGTAGTAGCCCCCAATAGCATAGCTGTAGGTAGTCTGCATTACATCAAATTTATTTTCAATACTAAAATCAACCATCCTGTTGGGATCGTGACAACTGAATCCTAAAAAACGTGCTTTTCCTGATTTCTTTATTTCCTGTACTGCTTCAAGTGCCTCATCAGGAATCGCGGTTGGAGTGTCTCTTGCATGTAAATGATAGATATCGACATAATCTGTGCCGAGGGCTTTCAGGCTTGTATCGATATCCTTCAGGATGTCCTCTTTCCTTCTCATTCCGGATTTGGTGGCGATAACAAGTTTGCTCCGATCCCGTTTTTTAATAATTTCACCAAAGATTTTTTCGCTGTCGCCGTATACACGTGATGTATCAAAATAATTAACGCCCATATCCAATGCCCGGTTAACAACTTCCGGTATGGGCACAAAGCCTATTCCATAACCAACCCCTGAAACTTTAAGCCCTGTTTTGCCAAGAGTTCGATAGACAACCTTATCAGGTGAAGGTTCTGTTACATCTTTTTTTGTACTCTCTGTTGTTATACAACCCGCTGCTGGAAGTAGCAAGCCTGCTGCACCTGCGGTCTTTAGGAATTTTCTTCTAGATAACTTTTTGTCCATAATCCCCCCTTTTTTTAAAATAAATTAATCAATAGCCTTTTTAATGTCCTTTAAATATCTTTTCGCGAGATACATTACCTCAAGCGCATAATCGAGATTGTGAACACCGTTTGAGCCATCATTAATAATAATGGAAAGATTAGCTTTTACATCATCCAGTTTTGCTTTTAACTCTGCATTCAGGATATTGGGATTTTTTTTCAGTTTTTCTTCTATAACCTTCAGTTCTTTCTCAACTGGTTCCATGGCTTCATTGTACCAGGCCTCCATGTCCTGTAGCTGTCTGGATCGCATTTTTCGGTCTTTTATTTCATGGCAATCCGAACATGAGTCTAATCGGTCTTCGGAAAGATTGGGATCGTCAGGACGAAACATCTTCATAAGATGATTTTTTTCAGTCATATGACATGAAACACAGGGGGCCGCAGTGTGAAGACTTCTTGTTTCTTCAATGCCCTTTGCACCGAATCCTTTTAATACAGCACCCTGAAAGTGGCATGATTTGCAGAGTTCTTTAGGATTCATGACCAGTTGAGCAGTATTCTCGCTGTAATGCGGATTATGGCAGGCTGCACAGACTACAGGGCCTTCCCATTTTTTATCATTTATTTCAATATCACGATCAGGCATTTTTGCATGTCCTGAGGCCAGCCACATATTATATGTCAGCGATGGGTGAACATCCTTTAAAAATGGAGGTGTTTTATCCGGTGAAACAGGAATAAGATTTAGTCCTTTGATATCCGCCAGTTTCATTCCCGGTTTATAGACCCGGATTCCTGTTATGTCATCAGACCTGTTTCCGTTATGACAGCGGCCACAGACATCTGCAGATTTAACAGATACTATTTTATCAGGGGCTCCACCACTGGAAACATGTTTTTCGCCGGGGCCATGACAGGCTTCGCATCCGACATTTTTTTCCAAAGGAGTCTGGTTCGCAGAACTTAATCCCGTCGAATGACATATATTACAGGCCCGGAGATCTTCCTGGTCAGTTTTAAATTCAACAGCATGTTTTGAAGATTTCCAGGTTTTGTATACTTCTTCGTGGCAGGCCTGACAAGTACCTGAACCTGTGTAGCCGTTTGATTCGTTTGTGTAGCCGATTGAAATAACAGAAAAAAGAGAAATGGTAAAAAACGTCAAAACAGTAATTAATTTTTTCATATTTCCGATCCAGTTTGTATTAAATTTTAATGTTTTATGCATTCAACTAAGGTTTAGGTAAAGACCCAACCCTGTCACCAGAATAAGTGCCGATCCATATTTCGTTATCCACCGGGATTGCAGCACTGGGATTCTACAGCGTGGTTGTTTGATCAACGCCGGTTACCCGTCTGAGTTCCATTGTTTCAGGATTGATACTGATTACTGCCCAGCCGGTTTCACATGGCGGATTTTTGCCATCTGAAAGAATCGCGACACTGTTAGCTAACATATCTTCGGGTAATGGTACACAACCCACCCAGATTATCGTTGGTTTAAAATCTTGCGTATCAATCTCAAATACTTCGATAGCCTCCCTTGCCCTATGACTGGTAATATAAAGATGAAATCTGTTCGACGAAAGCTGTTTCAGGGCCAGGCCATGGGCAGAAAAATTAGAAGTGTTAATAGGACCGGGGCTGTCAGCAAACATCTTTTTATCAGGATTAAGGCGTGGATTTTTCCCGGGAAAGAATTCTTCAAATGTTTTCTTATCACGATTTACCAGGTAGATATGCCCGGTATCATCCGTATTTGAAAACTGACCGTTCATGCCGGTGGTGATTAACCACGAAGTATCACCAAGCGGCAGGATATCCTCGGCATTTATGGGGCCGCAAATATATTTAAGGTCACCGGAATCCCTGCAATCATCTGCACTGACTGTAGTTCCACAAATTATCAGGATGAAGCCAGCTGACACCATCAGTTTTTTTAACATGCTAAATATCTTACGCCTTCCCAAGCTTCCCCGCATCTTTTAGTGTCTTTACCATTCTCTTTAAATCCAGTTTTTGCATGGTCTTTTTGGTTGGCCAGCCATGCTCTTTATCCCAGCCTTCAAGAGAATAAAAATGATCTTTGAAGTCATTTACGCCCTTTCTATTCATGTACATGTCCCGGCAAGTGTCATTTCGCCATTTACCATTTTCATAAATGGGTACACCGCCGTAAATGGCTATTCCCGTTGCCCCCGGCATGTACATGTATGGATAGAAATCTTCTTTTTCCCTGCTTCTGCCGTGCATAACGCGAATTGCGCGTTCCAGGGTCCAGATCTTCTGACCTGTCCGCATGGTGTCGGCAAAAGATTCATTCTTCCCGGTAACGGCGTTGTAGTACATGATTTCCATCTCGGGGCTATGGCTTCCCAGTTCCGGAAGAAACATTTCACAGAAGGCCATGGATTCATTCCAGAAGGATGAATAGTGGCGGCTCCATGCCACCTGTTTGGCTTTATGCGGTGAATAAATACCGGTCTTCCAGGCCTCTTTGCCCTGCCATGCATAATTAAACATGAAAATATCGTCAGTATACGGGATTGTACACTTAGACAGTTTTTCCAGAGATTGCTCCAGTGTTCCCTCCTTTGGCTTACCGACAGGTGCCATTAATCCATGCCATGCCGGGTCTCCTGCGCCAAAGATATAAGCGTAGGCCCAATCCACCCAGGGCATTGTCCAGTGAGTTGTGGCACCCCAGGCAGTCAGGCGCAGTGCTCCGCTTTCTTTATCTTTTTCCAGCCGTCCCCACTTCTCGGCAGCCCGGCATGTTCCTTCGGCCAGGACATCGCCTATCCCGATACGGTTGGCGATTGCGTCCAGTAAAGCCTGACGAAAGCTGAGTTCTCCCCATTGATCCATTGGAAGGGGATAAGAGTCGATCTCTTTCCCTGGACCCAGCAGGCCTTCCTGTTTGAGGTACTGGAGATACCAGCCCAGTCCTGAATCCGTCGGTACTTTTCCTCTGAATAACTCCGGTGCACCGGGGACATCGTGTGAAAACATATCTGTATGGAAATGGGCCGACCAGCTGCTGAGTCCGTATTTTATCAGTGCTTCAGCAGCCCGGTCCGAATCCGACGCTTTCTGGCTGCCAAGCCACCCCGAGCAAGCACACATGGTTTCTCCGCCATAATAGTTGTTTCTGCGCCGGTCACCCTTCAGGCAGGTCATACAGGCAGCTGCTCCGGGTCGTGTTGGAGCTGAAACCGATGACTGCATCTGGTGAAGTCTTGCCTTCAGAATACCTTCGGGATTTGCTACCTGAACCTTACCGGTCCCAGTTACACTGATTGCTTTTAAATTCTTGGCCCCAAAGACTGCAGCATGACCACCGATTCGTGCACTGACTCCGCTGCCTGTTATCAAAGCTGCCATACGTGATCTTGTCTCTCCAATAGGTCCAATACAGAGGATCTCAGGTCGGTTGGTTGTGTAGCTATCATCGATTTGCTGCCATTGCTCGCCAAAGCGGGTTTGTCCACCTACCATTGATGTAATCCTGCTTTGTGTTTCCCAGGTATCCCGACCCCAGAGTTCTTTGGCATCCTCGATCTTAACCTTGTCATTAATGATGTTGATCCATACCGGATTATCGGCCTTGCCTTCCACCACTACTCCATCCCAGCCTGCAAGCTTCATCATGGTTGCAAAACGACCTCCAAAATTTCCACGCCAGAATTCAGCGGTAGGAAATGTCTCAGGAGATAGTCCGCAAACACTGGTTCTTCCGGAACCCGGAACACCGGTGGCTGCAAGAGGACCTGCCATGATGGGGAGAACATTCCTTGGGTCATATGGATCCTTCATATTCCATTTACCCGGAGCAACCGCCAGATCCCAGAAGATGGCAGTTCCCATCCCATAACCGCCACCGAACTCTTCGTATTTTTCTGTATCAATGGTGCTGATTGATTTAGATGTCAGGTTAATTCTTAATATTTTTCCTGTATATCCGCCTGTCATGGTATTACTCCCCCTTTCTCTTGTCGTCTGAGTCTTGTTTAAAGAAGTCCCCGAAATTCATAGGTGGAGGCGGTGGTGGCGCCATATCGACATCATATCCGTTAACATCCGTTTGAGGAGGGGGTTCATGAACAAGTTTAAGTGCCTTTGCCGGACAGATATCAACACAGGCCTGGTGACCATCGGGTCCCCCCTTCTGGCTCCAGTGAGGAGTGTCGATGCACAGGTCGCATTTCATGGCGATTTCCTTTTCCGGATTCCATACTGTTCTATGGGGGCGCTGGGGACACGATTCGATACAGGTTTTGCATCCGATACATTCATCCGGATCAATTACTCTGACATTCCCATTTTCAGTATCCACATGGCAGGCGCCTGTGGGGCAGTTTTGTACGCAAATCGGAGTTACACATTGTCTGCATATGGACATCACAATATCGTAGGGATATTTTGTAAAGGAGGGGGCATCCCGGATTATCTGTATTCTGGAAAGCGAAGGAGCAGCTACACCTTCGTGGGTCAATGAACATGCGTACATGCAACTCTGGCACCCGATGCATAATCTGCTGTCATAAACTATATATCCTTTAGACGGTTCATAGGATGCATCCTCCGCTGCCGCTGCTGTGTCAGGTTTTAAGGCATATACTCCCAGAGCCCCGGCAGCAATTGCAGCACTGCCTCCCTTTAGAAAGTCGCGTCTTGTAACTGTTTTTTTAGTGTCTTTTTCATCTTTTGATTCAGCCATTTCAAGGCCTCCTTACTTATATACTATGACAATTTTGTAATAATCAGGTAATGAAGTGAATGAGCATTATTTCAGATTAATGAACATATATTCATATCACGCTTTACCCAGTTTTCCGTTGTCTTTGAGAGTTTTTATCATTCTGTTAAGTCCCAGTTTTTCCATTGACTTTTTTGTGGGCCAGCCGCGTTCTTTATCCCAGCCTTCGATTGTATAGTAATGGGTTTTGAAATCTTCAACTCCTTTGCGGTCAAGATACATATCCGAAGCCGGATCAGAACGCCATTTGCCTTTTTCATAAATGGGTATGCCGCCATACTTGGCAAAACCCGAGGCTCCGGTCATATACATATATGGAAAGAAGTTTTCCTTATCACGACTTCTTCCGTGCATGACGCGTATGGCGCGTTCGAGAGTAATGATCTTTTGAGCTGTCAGCATTGTGTCGACAAAGGAGTCTTTCTTGCCTGTAACACATTTGTAATATGCCAACTCTATTTCAGGACTCTCTCCTTCCAGTTCAGGGGCGATCAATTCGCAGAAGGACATGGACTCATTCCAGAATGCGGCATATTGCCGGGCCCATGCCACCTGCTTCGCTTTATGGTGTGAATAGATACCTGTTTTCCAGGCTTCCTCACCTTTCCAAGCATAGTTGAACATGAATATATCATCCGTATATGGTATAGTCTTCTTCGACAGCATTTCCAGCATTTTTTCCTGGGATTTTCCTTTGGGCGGAGTACGCAGCGGCCACATGAACCCATGCCAGAGGGGATCTCCTGCCCCCAGCATGTAGGCATAAGCCCATTCCACATAAGGCATTGTCCAGTGGCATGTGGCTCCCCAGGCAGGAAGACGCAGGGCCCCGCTGTTCATATCGGTTTCGAGACGCCCCCATCTTTCTGCGGCTCGGCAAGCGCCTTCGGCAAGGGCATCTCCAATTCCAACCCTTCGAATAACTGCATCAATAAATGCCTCCCTAAAACTTAGTTCACCCATTTGATCCATGGGTAATGGTGCCGAGTCTATCTGTTTTCCGGGCCCCATAAATCCCTGTTCGTACAGATACTGAAGATACCAGCCAAGTCCTGTATCTGTCGGAAATTTTTCAGGAAAAAATGAAGGTGCTCCTTTAATCTCAGTAGTATATTTATGCCAGTGGGCAGACCAGCTGCTGAGCCCGCTTTTTATAAGGGCTTCTGCGGCACGGTCCGCATCATTTTGACTCTTGTCGCCAAGCCAGCCAAAACAGGCACACATGGTTTCTCCGCCATAATAGTTGCCTCTGCGCCGGTCTCCGTTGATGCATGGAGAGCAGGAAGCTGCACCAGGTCTAGGGGCAAAACGCCTTCCTGATTGCATATGATGAATTCTGGTTTTAAGAATGCTTTCCGGATCAGATACGTGTACTTTGCCTGTACCCGTTACGCTTATTGCTTTTAAATTCTTGGCCCCAAAAACCGCAGCGTGCCCCCCTATACGTGCACTCACTCCGCTGCCGGTTATCAAGGCTGCGAGTCGCGATTTTGTTTCACCAACCGGACCAATGCAGAGAATTTCTGGACGGGTGGTAGTATATTCATCCCCGATCTGTTGCCATTCTTCTCCAAAGCGTGTTCTGCCACCCACCATTGATACAATACGAGTCTGTGTCTGCCAAGTGTCCAGACCCCAGAGGTAACGAGCATCTTCTATTTTTATCTGGTCATTGATAATGTTTATCCAGACAGGTTTATCGGAACTGCCTTGTATAACAATTCCGTCCCATCCGGCAAGCTTCATCATAGTCCCAAACCGTCCTCCCAAATTGCCCCGTGAAAATTCAGAACTCGGAAATGTATCGGGAGACATCCCGCAAACACTGGTCCTT
>JASFHE010000278.1:0-8252 GCA_050123415.1 Desulfobacteraceae bacterium
GGGTGCCTGCATTCTGTTTATTGCCCTCGGGTGTTTTGCTCTCGGTATGACCCTAGGTGAAGATCAGGGCTTTAAAATCAGGCTTGTTCAAATACTGCTTTTAACAGCCGGTCTCGGAGTAATTTTGTTTTTATCTATTGAGCGGAAAATAAAGTTTCCCATGGTTGACCTGTCATTATTTAAAAATATGGGCTTCAACATCAACCTTATGATGGGTTTTGTTGCCTTTGTCACCATCAGCGGTTTTTTCCTGATGCCCTTTTTCCTGCAATTTGTGAGACACTACACTCCAAAGCAGATCGGGTTTATCATGATGGTCACTCCGGTTTGTGTGGGGATATTCTCCCTCATATCAGGGAATCTCTCAGACCGTTTCGGGACAAAGGGGTTAAGTATTTCCGGTATGTTGCTGATAGCCACAGGATGCCTGTGTGTAAGTACGCTTACTCCTGAAACGGGTGTAGTAGGCTATCTGATGAGGCTTGTACCTCTGGGTGTCGGACTGGGGACCTTTTCCGCACCAAATAACAGCGCAATCATGGGGGCTGCGCCTCCGGAAAGACTTGGTGTTGCATCGGGATTACTTTCATTGTCAAGAAGCCTGGCCCAGACGATCGGCATGCCTGTTATGGGAACTGTTTTTTCTACAACCCTGATTGCCTATACAGGAGTTGAGACACTTCCTGATATTTCTGAAGTTGCACCGGACGCACTTGTAAAAGGGCTTACCATGACATATTTTTCAGGCGGGGTATTTATAATTGCACTGTCAATAATCGCCGTTATAATATTCAAGGCAAGAGGAAAACGTTGAATTTTCCTGAAGTCTGAATCATTATCGAAAGGAAGCATTATGCATAAAATGTTGATCGGTAATACAGGGATCGAGGCCTGCCGGCTCGGCCTCGGAGGCATTCCTTTACAGCGCATCAGCGAGGAAGATGCGATTGAAGTAGTTCTTTATGCAGTTGAAAAAGGAATTGATTTTATAGATACCGCAAGAAATTACTCAACAAGTGAAACCAGGATAGGAAAGGCCCTTAAACAGACGGACAAAAAGGTAACTGTCTCCAGCAAGTCGGTCCTTCGTACGGCAGAGGGAATAAGAAAAGAGATAGATAAAAGCCTCAGAGAACTCCAGCTTGATTATATTGATATATATCATTGTCACTCTGTTGCGACCGATGAGGATTACAAGCGTGTAACAGAACCGGACGGTGCACTTACAGGATTACTAAAAGCCAGAGATGAGGGAGTTATCGGTCATGCGGGTATATCGAGCTACAATGTGGATGTAATGGAAAAGGTTGTCGATGACAACCTGTTTGAAACAATAATGATCGGTTTCAATATTATAGAGCCTGTTGCCTACAAATCTGTCATTCCAAAGGCCATGCAGAAAAAGTCAGGCATACTGACCATGAAACCTCTGGCAGGGGGAGTAATCGGCATACCGGAACTTGCCCTCAGGTGGGCACTTTCTTTTCCTGACCTGCTTGTCATAACCGGAATGGAGACAAAGGAGCTGGTAGATAAAAACTGGGCCGTCCATGAAGGAAGCTTTGGTTTTACTGACGAAGAAAAACAGCAGATAATATCACTTAATAAGCAGTTTGACAGTAAATTCTGCCACAGGTGCGGTTACTGCGAGCCATGCGCTGTCAATATACCGATCTACAAGATACTGAGCATAAAAAACATGGTAAAGATACACGGGCCCCGGATACTTACAACCCATGATTTTGAAAATACCCTTGAAAGGGCGAAAAGCTGCATACAGTGCGGAGATTGCCTGATCAGATGCCCATATAATCTGCCTATCCCGTTCATGATGAAGGAATATGTGAAGTGGGCTGATTATGAGATTAATAAAATTAAGGATTCAGAGTATTAGCTTCCCTGGCAGGCTTTGATGTTAACCGCTGTCAGGGTATCTAAACCGGCCTCTTTTTTATTTTTAAACCTTTCTCACCCTCAACAAATTCTATTGCTTTTCATCAGGACTGTCGACGCGTGACACGGCGCTGGTCCGCCTATTGGAAACTCTAAAAAATCTTGAAAAGAAAATTAGCCCGGATGGACTTTTATTTTGACTTATGTGAATACGCCCTATATAATAGGCGCTGAATAAGTGATTATTAAAGTGTTAATTTATATTAGAGGTATGTAATGAAAATTAACAGAGAACAAAAAGAGGAAAATCGTAAAAAAATCATCCGGGCTGCAGTTGATATTTTTACTGAAAAAGGTATCCGTTCAACCACAATGAAAGCCATTGCCCGAAGTGCAGGAGTGGCTGACGCTACTATTTACAATTATTTCCCTACAAAGGAATCCATTCTTTTCGGTTACTATCAGGATCACATGCTGGATCTGACAGAACGCCTTAAAACCTTAAAGGATTTTCATACATTAGGGTTTCAGGAACAGCTACAGGCTGTGATGGAAACCAGTCTGGACCTTTACCTCCCGGACCGTGAATTCGTGTCCGAAACCAATAAAACGGTTTTTTTAAGTTTCAGATCTTCCTATCGTCAGCTTAAACCCATCAGGCAGTCCTTTAATACGATTATCCGGGAGATTTACGAAGCGGCCATAGAAGTCGGAGAAATTCCGGACCAGGTTTTTCTCGAAATAAGCCACCAGTTTTTCTGGGATTACTACATTGCCGTTGTGCACTACTGGCTGAACGATACATCCGAACAGTTCACCGACACGACAATCCTCATTGACAAGAGCCTTGACCTCGCATGTTCCATGGTTAAAAGCGGTATTGCCAACAAGATATTTGATATTATGACTTTTTTATTTAAACAGCATGTCCTGTCAAGATTGGACCTGTTCAAAGAAAAAATTGATACAGTGCAAGCCGTCAAGCGAAGGTTTATGGAGAATCTGTCAAATGGATGAGATCCCTCAGGGTAAATTACGGAGGAGTGTCATAGGGAGCAAAACTGCGGTTCAGGTGGGTGGGAAACTAATCGGTTACTATGCAAAAAGACCGTTTCTTTCAGACGCAGGAAAAGACCGTGCAAGGGAGCAGATGGAAGAAGAAAGCGCTGCAATTGTATTTCAGGCGCTGAGCCTGTTAAAGGGTACTGCCGTTAAGATCGCCCAGATGCTGAGTGTAGAGATGGACATATTTCCCGAATCGATCTGCAGAGAACTTGCAAAATCATATAACCAGGTCCCGCCTATGAATCAGGTGATGGTGCTGAAAACTGTCGGCAATGCTTTTAACAGCCCGTTGGAAACCAATTATAAAAGTTTTGATACACAGGCCTTTGCTGCAGCCAGTCTGGGTCAGGTACATCGAGCCATTGATGAGAATGGGATTCTCCTCGCGGTTAAAGTGCAGTATCCAGGCATCGGGAAGAGTATAAAGGACGACATGCAGATGGTACGTCAGGTTTTAAGGCCCTTATCCGAGTATGATATAATTCTTCCTGTTCTGGAAGAGATTGAACAACGGCTGGAAGAGGAGATCGATTATATACAGGAGGCAGATAATATTGAATGGTTTGGAGAACGAATGCCGGAGAATGGATTCTGTATACCTGAGGTAAAAAAAGAGTTAAGCACTGACACGGTGTTGAGCATGACCTTGCTGGAAGGCCTGCCCCTTAACGAGTGGCTGAAAAGCAGCCCGGACCAGGAAGCCAGGGACACGGTAGCTCAGCGGCTGTACGACTGGTTTCTCTACTGCTTTTATGACCTGAACTGTATTCACGCCGATCCGAACCCGGGCAATTTCATCATTGATGATAATTTAAATGTGGGGATAGTGGATTTTGGGTGTGTCCGTCATTTTGAACCGGAATTTGTGGAGAAATACAGGGCTTTGATCAGGGCATTAAGTAAAAAGGACCGGGATATTCACATGCGCATGTTTAAGGAGTTCGATCTTTTTAAAGGTGAACCTGAACCTTCTTTGGAGAACCATTTAAACGAAATCCTGAAATCTTTCAGCGACTGGTACGGGCAGTTGGTAGCGGGTCCGGTTTTTGATTTTGGCGCCAATCCGGATTTCATGAAAGGTGCCAAGGCAGTATCCCAGAATATCTACAAAATAAGGCAGCATATGAAATTGAATCCTAACTTTGTTTACCTGGATCGTACCCGTTATGGAATGCTGCGTCTGTTCGAACAGTTGAGGGCAAGAGTCAGTATCCAAAACACATATGAGAGTTGATAATTATTTAAAAATCGAATTACTGGAGGCATATTGTGAAATTATTTAAAATTGTATGTCTTGTAACTTCAATCCTATTCATCATTTTATTTTTACAGTTATTTTTAAACCCTGGTACTTTTGTTAAGGATATGGGGCTGCAACCTTCCGTGGCCACATCTGTTCTCGCGCGAAGGGTATCTATGTTTATGCTGGGAATATCTATCCTTTTATTTTTTTCAAGAACTTTGCCTGATTCAAAGGCAAGACAGTTTATTTGTCTTTCAACAGGAATCACAATGATTGGTCTGGCTTGTACCGGTATCTACGAATACTTTATGGGTACTGTAAATTTATCAATCTTCATAGCAATTACTATTGAGACAATATTAGGGATTTTGTTTCTTATAATCTTTTTCAAAGACAGATAAAGATAAGGAAAAATATCAAGTGATAAAAGTCTCTAACCTTCAAAAACGATTTGACAATCTTAAGGCTGTTGATGACCTGTCCCGTCTGTCCCTGGATTATGCCCGGACACTGTCTTCGACGGTCGCGTCACAGGATCAGCTACTCAAAAAAAAGAAGCGCGGACTTTTCTCGAAACTGACACTTGCTATTTCAAATAACGAGGACCGCGCTGTGTGGAGACTGATACAAAAGCAGTTCAAATATGATAATCGCTTTAAAATGTCTATCTTAACCATTATTCCACTACCAAAACAACTATGGATAGAATGGCCAGAAAGGGACTGGTAAAACGGGAACAATTCCACGGGATTTTTCTTTACTCTCCATTGATATCCCGGCCCAAGGGATTCGCCAGGCTTATTCAATTTATTTCAGACCGGGTTCTTGAACTGGATCATGCAACAATCGTTTCACTCTTCGCGCGAAGCTATCGTTTGCCAAGGTAGCCTTTTAGGCTCAAGGCTGTCAGAGTATGACATCCGGACCTGTCTGTTCTGATATACAACTCCATTTTTTTTGAGAATTTTTCAACTGGTTGATTACTGCGAATAAAGCTCCCATTTAAGCTGATTATACTTGGTTGACTCAACCCAAACCGAGGTATTACGACTTGGACATTCGAATTCCGCCCACCCGTCATTGTTAGTCCATATGGAATGTTGTAATGCATCAGTAAAATCCTTGTACTGTGTATTCGGTCTGTATGTAGGAAGCCATTTTTTCCCATAGTCACCGTTTGTGATAACTACCGCCATGCTATTATCAAAACCGAATCCCCCCGAGAATGACCATCCAACTGTATTAGAATGATCAAACCTGTCACAACGTTCACCATAGGTACAGTCTGTCCGTACAGCCATATACCGTCTGATCATGTCCCCGTGCCGCAGCATATCTACATCGCCAACCATGGGATATCCCTCATCACGTAGGAGAATCATTGCATACGCCTGAGATATGAACCAATCTCCCACATACTCACCCCTTTTATCATTGCCATCGATAGGGGCCATATCATCATGTGAACAAACAAATGGCACTGAGAGAACCGGCTGTTCGTTGGTCAATGTACCGGAAACCAGTGACCCCATATCATGGCTGTTTCCGCTACGTGAAGCATTAACCAGTTTACGTTGCAGGGGGAAATCAAAAAGCGAGATTTGTCCCCAGGTGGATGAAATGTAACTATGAAGATCCTTCAGGTTGGTATCAAGATACTCACCAACGGCAAAAAGGTTTTTTGCGGCAGAACATTTCATTGAATGCAGAAAATTTAGTATTCCCTTGGGTCGGATATGCTTAACCGCATCAAAACGATACCCATCAACGGGGATTTCCCACTTGAACCAGAATCCAAAATTCTCCAGCTTTTTTACAAGATCAATATTGTCGTAATCAAGATCGCATCCCATGAGCGGATCCAGCTTTGCCTCACAGTCAAATTTTTTTCCTCTTAATATCCAGCAGTCAGAACCATTCGGGTGATATGTATCAAAATGTACCCAGCTCAATCCTAACCAGGAGAAGGCGGTCGGGATATCTGCCTGGAACCAGACCTTTGTCGAATCTAAAGGTTCGTTTTTATTTGAAACCTTTACATGAAGGCACCAGACATCCTCTTCCTTATTTCCACCCATAAGGTGATTGTACACCTGGTCATGGTATACCTGTATACCAAGGTTATTCAGGGCAGTACATGCCTTTTTCAGCTGCTCTTTATTCCCGTATTTAGTATCATCAAGATTATACCAGTCTCTGATACCATACCCCACATCATCATAATTAGCACATCCGCCTCCCGGAGGAAGCCAGACCGCGGTAAATCGATCTTTTTTTATTTTTGAGGCATCTCTTTCAAGCCTCTGATAAAGATTTTTGTTTTCACTGTCCACTTTGGGAGAATACCAGTTCCAGGGCTGCAATATTGTTCCTCTTAAAGACATAGTAGCCTCCTTTTTAATATATAAACCCCAAAAAACTGACAATACTAACCAGGGATCGAAATTTATTAAAAAAGCTTTACTGTTATGCTATCAGTTGGAGCTTGGGCAATAATTTATTAGTTAGTGCCCATCCAAAAACTAAAGTTTTTGTTCGGAAGCTGTCAGCACTCAGCGTTCAGCTTTTAGCAAAAAGCTTTTAAAATAAAGACTTAGCTGACGGCTGATAGCTGAACGCTGAAAGCTCCATCCAGAAATTGGCTCTTTCTGGATGGGCACTAGTTACCCTTGAGTGTCTGAAATATACTTACCTCGTCGCCTTCGGACAGGACCTTATCTCCATTGACAAATTTATTATTAACCAAAAATTTTGTCCTTTCACTGTCAAAATGAAGATTTTTATATTTCCGATCCAGGATTCGCGTGAGTTGATCAATTGTTGTTCCTTCATCCACATCTACAAGGTCATGATCCAGCCTGGCCAGCATCCTGATCAGGCTGGAAAATTTGATTGTGATCTCCATAGATACCTGCCTTTAATGACATACCCTGTAATCCCCGGAATAGCAGGGAAGTCATCAATTTGTTAATGTTGTGCATTGAATATTCGACATTAAAAAGAATTTCTGTCGTATATAAAATTGTACCGGCGCCCAAAAATGTAAGCAGGCACAATATTTCAATACTTTATCTGTAAAACAGGTATCTGAGAACAGGGAAAAAGATACTGGATTAATTACATAATTATACGTATTAAGATTTAAAATTCAAGATCGGATTTTATTAATGATCAAGGAAAAACCAGAAACCAGAAACTCGTTTTTTAGAATTGACACATAAGGTTATGCTTTGTATATCTATAGTTCATATTTTTTTCTACTGTTAATTTCTAAAAAAGGACGCACAATGTGTAAACATTTCATCAAGCATCTGATAACCGGTCTCTTTCTGTTCTTTTTAATCTCCTGCAGTGTTTCAGAAATAAAGGAAACTGCCGCTCCAAAAGCACCTTCTTCTCCACAACCCGGAGACTGTATTGCCTGTCATGAGGGTAAACAGGTTTTACCACAGGACCATGTCGATACAAAAGGCATGACGGGCAGTGAGTGTGATTCATGTCACCAACCCGGACCGACCAGCCTGTGGACAAAGATTCCTCTGAGCCATATACATCAACAGAAAGGGGTGTCATGCAGAGAATGCCACGAGGACCCCGTTTCTCCTGAACCCGCTGATACAAAGGTGTGTCAGAATTGTCATGGCGATATACAGGCTTTAATCGAGGCAGCCAGTGAACTGACAATAAATCCCCATTTTTCGCCTCATGAGGGTAAGATTCCCGACTGCAGCAAGTGCCATCACCTGCATAAAAGCTCAGAGAATTATTGCGCCGGCTGCCATGGCATTAAATATCAGGTGCCTTAAATATAGAACAGGAGAGATCAGTATTCTCTCAGATGATCTGCCAATAAGCCTATTGCGATGGCATACTTAAAAGCAGGATTATATTTCATTATCGAACAGAAATCCCTGTAGATGATATATCCTTTATTATCTACAGGATCTCCGACTATCAGGGTTGCGGGTATGGAACGGGTGGGGAGAGCTGTACCATTCAGCCTGCGGACACCTAATGCCTGCCATTCCTGCAGATCTCTCCAGACTTTCAG
>JASFHE010000279.1:0-8208 GCA_050123415.1 Desulfobacteraceae bacterium
CCGAACATACAATGTCAATGATAATGTCACTTTCAAGAAACATACCCCAGGCAACAGCGTCTTTAAAAGCCGGCAAGTGGGAGAAAAAGAAACTGCAGGGGAGAGAGCTTTTCAATAAAACTCTGGGCTTGCTGGGCGCGGGACACATAGGCCAGATTGTGGCAAACAGGGCACAGGGTATGAAAATGAAGGTTATAGTTTTTGATCCTTACCTTAAACCTGAAATGGTCGAAAAACTTTCCATCGAGCCGGTATCCCTTGATGAGCTTTTAAGCAGGGCTGACATCATCACGATTCATACACCTAAAACCGAGGAGACAACAAACCTTATCAATAAAGATACTATCGCAAAGATGAAAAAGGGTTCAATGATTATAAACTGCGCGAGGGGCGGGATTGTAAATGAAAACGATCTCTGCGAAGCCCTTAAGTCAGGTCATCTGGCAGGAGCAGCCGTAGATGTATTCGAAACAGAACCTCCCGGAATGATCCCGCTGATGGAACTGCCGAATTTCATCTGCACACCTCATCTGGGAGCCTCTACACGGGAAGCGCAGGAAAATGTCGCCAGAGATGTCGCAGAACAGATTACTGACTTTCTCCTTAACGGGACGGTTAAGAACGCGGTTAATGTACCAAGCGTAAGCTCCGAACTTATGGCAATCTTAAAACCCTATGCAACTCTTGTTGAAAAAATGGGTGAGTTACAGACACAGCTTGCAGACAGTGGTATCGAGGAAGTCAATATAAACTATTCAGGGAAGGTGACCGAATATGACCTGACACCACTTACATCCGCAGTGCTGAAGGGGCTGCTTACCCCCATCCTTAAGGATGATGTTAATTATATAAATGCATCATTCATTGCTTCAAACAGAGGGATAAAAGTTATTGAATCAAAAACAACAACATCTGATGATTTCACCAGCCTGATTTCCCTTAAGGTGAAATACCCGGAGGGTGAAAGCATTGTCTCCGGAACAATATTCGGCAATACAATGCCAAGGATACTGAGAATTAATAACTTTTTCCTCGAGGCAATACCCGAAGGTCATAACCTGCTTCTTCACAATCTTGATGCCCCGGGTATGATAGGCAGGATTGCAACAATAATGGGAGATAATAAAATAAATATAGAGAGAATGGCGGTTGGACAGGACAAAGGAAACAAGCGGAATGTTATCCTCCTGACCACTGATGTTTCTATAGATGACAGCGTTATGAAAAAACTGCAGGAATTGGAAAACGTTTTTTCAGTAAGAAGAATCGAACTATAAAAAGGGAGTAATCATATGGAAACAGAAGACAAAGGATTTACAGTGAGAGACAGGCGCTCCTTTGATGAAGAGGGAGATATAAAAGACGAAAAGGAAACAACAGGCGCTAAAGAACCGGAACAACAGACAAAGGAAGAACAAAAAGAGACAGAATCAACTCAGGCTCCGCCTCTTCCGGAAGTAAATTTCAACTCATTGATTTTCAGTTTGAGTTCATCCGCCCTTTTACACATAGGAGAAATCGCCGATCCGCAAACCGGAGAAAAAAGGGTAGATTTACCCATGGCAAAACATTCGATAGATATCATCTCAATGCTTAAGGACAAGACAAAAGGAAACCTTGACAATGAAGAGCAGCAATTCATTGACAATATCCTGACTGACCTGAGATTGAGGTATGTGAAAGCGGTAAAAAACAACTAAAAACACTAGCTTAACCAAAATAAATTCAATTAATCTTAGCGAAATGGAAATGACTAATTGACAAAATCAGGCATTCAGATCAAAGCACCGGCAAAAGTGAATGTTCGCCTTGAGATCACAGGGAAAAGACCTGATGGGTATCACAACATTTTTTCCATTTTCGTTCCTGTTGAACTTTATGATTATCTTGAAATCACACAGAACAGTACTGGTGTGATACGATTCAGCACCACAGGCGGTAATGTACCTGAAGACTCCACAAACCTGGTTTACATGGCTGCTGATTCTTTTTTTGAAAAAATCCGCATTAAAAACAGGGGAATAGATATAAAACTCGAAAAAAACATCCCTGTTGCAGCGGGTCTCGGCGGCGGAAGCAGCGATGCCGCATCGACCCTGCTTGCCCTTAATGAAATGCATAAATTCCCGATTGAAAAAGAAGAATTACATAAAATTGCCTTAAAACTCGGGGCGGATGTCCCGTTTTTTCTCGACGCCGTTCCATCCATCGTTACCGGTATAGGAGAAATACTTGAACCTGTCCCTAACTGGCCTGAATTCTGGTATTTAATCGTCACCCCGCAGGTTGAAATATCAACTGCATGGGTCTACCGGAACTACAAAATGGAGTTGACATCAAATGAATATGACTATATAAGGAAAACCTTGAAAAATGATGATGTTATCATCTCAGACATACTGAAAAATGATCTTGAGAAGGTTACTTCCGCCAGCTTCCCGATTATCCCCGCGCTGAAAAGGAAAATAATGGATGCAGGTGCTGAAGGGGCCATAATGTCGGGCAGTGGGCCGAGTGTTTTTGGTATTTTTTTATCCCGCGAGAAGGCCGTTTCAGCCAGGGATTTATTAATGTCCGATGATCTGAGACACATAAGTGCAGTAAAAGGAAAAGGAATAAAAAAGGCTGTTTAAACAAATAATAAATTGGGGCGTCGTCAAGTGGTAAGACACGGGTTTTTGGAGCCCGCATTCGGAGGTTCGAATCCTCCCGCCCCAGCCAGGATAAAGAAAGGAATATTTCTTTTTTAATTTTAAAATTAAAGGGAGCTTTTTAGACTATCATGAAATTATTTGGCGGAACATCGAATCCGGTATTGACTCAGCAGGTATGTGATTATCTGGGCATTGAGCCTGGAAAAATAACAGCTAAAACTTTCAGTGACGGCGAGACACAGATTGAAATACATGAAAACATCAGAAACAGGAATGTATTCGTACTCCAATCAACCTGCACACCGGTAAATGACAACCTTATGCAGCTCCTCATTATAATGGATGCCCTGAAACGGGCCTCTGCAAAACGTATTACAGCTATAATCCCCTATTATGGCTATGGCCGTCAGGACCGAAAAGTAAAGCCAAGAGTACCAATATCCGCAAAACTGGTAGCAGACCTTATCACGACAGCAGGTGCCGACCGCGTTGTCTCTCTTGACCTGCACGCAGGACAGATACAGGGCTACTTCAACATCCCTGTTGACAACCTGTTTGCAGCGCCATTGCTGTTAAAATACATGAAGAATCTGAAAGATCAATATAATGACAACCTTGTCATTGTTTCACCGGATGCGGGCGGAGTCGAAAGGGCCAGGGCCTTTGCTAAAAGATTATCTGCTACACTGGCGATTATCGATAAAAGAAGAGACGCACCAAATGTTTCCGAAGCCATGAACATTATCGGCGAAGTTGAAGGCAAAACAGCAATAATCCTTGACGATATGGTCGATACCGCCGGAACATTGACTCAGGGTGCCGCTGCCCTGAAAAAAAGAGGAACTGAAAAGATTTTTGCCTGTTGTACCCATCCGGTTCTGTCCGGTCCGGCAATAGATCGACTTGAGAATTCAGCGATAGATCAGCTTGTCGTTACAAATACAATTCCTCTCAACGGAGCATCTGAAAAATGCTCCAAAATAGTAACCCTATCAGTAGCTGAACTGATTGGAGAAGCGGTCAGAAGAATTTATTATTCTCATTCGGTAAGTACTTTATTTGTATAATTTTAAAACGCCCCTTTTATAAGGGCGTTTTTTTATATTTGTGAAATTTTTCGTTTATTAATTAAAGTTTTATTAAATAACCCGATTCAAAACGGGTAGTAAATATTTGCAGGGCAGTATTTTTTTAAAGCCCTACACAGGAGGAAAAAATGGCACAATATCAATTAGCTGCAACTGTGAGAGATACAAAGGGAAAAGAGGCGGCTAAAAAAATGAGAAGAGAAAAGAATATCCCCGGAGTATTTTATGGACCCGATAGCGAACCAGTTATGCTTAGCTTTAAGGATGGAGACCTCAGGAAAATACTAAAAAACGCAGCCAGCGAAAATATTATCATGGGACTGCAACTGGAAACTGATAAGGGAACTGAAACAAAGATGGTCATTCTTAAAGAACTCCAGTCTGATACGTTAAAAGATGCCTATATACATGCTGATTTTTATGAAATTTCAATGGACAAGGAACTTACACTTAATATCCCTGTAATACTTGTAAATACTCCGGTTGGTGTTTCAAATGGCGGAATTCTTCAGCATGTCAGACGTGAACTGACAATCTCATGTCTGCCTGACAAGGTAGTAGAATCCATAGAAGTTGATGTAGCAGGACTTGACATAGGTGAGTCTCTTCATATCGAGGATGTGGTTTTCCCTGAAGGAATCACCACTTCTCAGGAAGGTCATCTTACCATAGCAGTTGTCAATGCTCCAACTGTATCAGAGGCTGAAGTAACTGAAGAAGAAGGAGAAGGAGAAGAAGCAAAAGAAGGCGAAACAGAAGAAACCGCAGCAGCAGAGGAATAAATTACCGGAAAGTGGACTTAATTGCAGGTTTGGGTAATCCAGGCAGAAAATATGCCGGCACAAGGCATAACATCGGTTTTATGGTTGTAAATTCTTTTGGTCGGGAAATGGGTGTCAGCCTGACCGGTCGACGATTCCATTCAAGGAATGTCCGGGTGCAAAGAGATGGAAAGGAACTGATACTGTTACGTCCTACAACCTACATGAACCTGAGCGGCAAATCCGTAAAGGCATGTGCAGATTATTACAAGATTGATAATGATCATATACTGATAATACATGATGATCTTGATCTTCCCTTTGGAAAAATCAAGCTGGTAGGGCAGGGAGGAGCCGGAGGCCATAGAGGCATCCAGTCTGTATTTGATTATTTTGGAAGCAATGCCTTTTCGAGGATAAAGATAGGAATAGGAAGACCTGAATATGGTGAGAAAATAGAGGATTTTGTACTCTCACCGTTTTATAAAGACCAGAAAGAAACACTTAAAGATGTTTTTAATTTATCGATTCATGCATGCGATCTTTATTTATCAGAGGGGATAGAGATTGCAATGAATCATATTAATAGTAAAAAAACTGAAATAAAAAAGGAGGGAATTAACGAATGCAGGGATTAACAAATTATGGTTACCTGGTGGGCATTGCGAGTCTGGTTATCGCATTTTTGATTTTTTTGTATGTCAAAAAACAGCCCAGCGGTAATACGCTAATGCAGGAACTCGAAGAAGCCATCCATGATGGTGCAATGGCGTTTTTAAAAAGAGAATACTCTATTTTATTAATTTTTATTGCAGTGGTATTTGTTGTACTGGGACTCCTTCTCAAGGAATGGAATACTCCCGTGGCGTTTTTAAGCGGCGCAATTTGCTCCATGATTGCAGGTTTTTGCGGAATGACCGCGGCAACAAGAGGCAACTCACGTACAGCAGAAGCAGCTAACAAGTCAGGCCAGGCAAAAGCTCTTAATGTATCCTATTTTTCAGGATCAGTAATGGGGCTTGCTGTTGCAGGCCTTGGTATGCTGGGTATTGGCATATTCTTCAAGATTCATGGCGGCTCACCGGACTCAGCTCAGTACATTTTCGGATTTGGTATGGGTGCAAGCTCAATAGCTCTTTTTGCACGTGTTGGTGGTGGTGTTTATACAAAGGCCGCTGATGTTGGTGCTGACCTTGTTGGTAAAGTTGAAGCAGGTATACCCGAAGATGATCCAAGAAATCCCGGAGTTATCGCTGATAACGTTGGTGACAATGTTGGTGATATCGCAGGAATGGGTGCTGACATATTTGAGTCCTTTGTCGGATCAGTAATTGCTACAATCGCAATTGGTGCGACACTCAATGTTGCCGGTTTTTTTGAATCATTTCCTGCATTCAGCTCAATGGCCAGCGGCGATCTTACAGATGAAGCAATTACTGCTATCAGACTGAAATTCATGGCAATGCCTGTTCTTGTTGTTATGGCCGGTCTTGTAAGTTCATTCTTCGGCGTTTTTTCAATCAAGCTGTTCCAGAAGGGTGATCCTGCCGGGGCATTGAGATACACAACATTTATAGCAGCAGCTATTTTTATTATCCTTACATATTTTATTACCAAAAACCTCGGCATGCCCATGGGCCCATTCTGGGCAATAATTTCAGGCCTTATTGTAGGAATAATAATAGGACTTCTGGCTGAGTACTATACTTCAGGTAAACCGGTCAAAGTTATTGCTGACCAGACAAAAACAGGCCCGGCGACGGTTATCATTTCAGGTCTTGCAGTTGGGATGCAGTCAACATATCTGCCTATCCTGGGAATCTGTGTTGCGACCTTCATCGCATACCAGACAGCAGGTATCTTCGGTATCGGTCTTTCTGCGGTCGGTATGCTTGCAACAGTAGGTGCGACCATGACAGTTGATGCATATGGTCCTATTGCTGACAACGCCGGAGGTATCTCGGAAATGGCAGGCCTTGGCCCGGAGACCAGGAAGATAACAGACAGCCTGGATTCAATTGGTAACACTACAGCAGCAATAGGAAAAGGTTTTGCTATCGGTTCAGCAGCCCTCACTGGTCTTGCCCTGTTTGTTGCATTTACACAGGCTGCAGGCCTTGATGTGATTGACGTAAGAAATCCTCTGGTCGTAATCGGCTGTTTTATAGGAGCCATGGTTCCGATGGTATGTGCCGCTCTTACAATGACATCAGTTGGAAAAGCTGCATTTGCTATAGTTGAAGAAATCAGGCGGCAGTTCAGAGAAATTCCCGGACTCCTGGAAGGCAAAGAAGGCGTAAAACCTGATTCAAAAACCTGTGTTTCGATTGCAACAACATCTGCTCTTAAAGAGATGATTGCTCCCGGCCTTGTTGCCGTTATAACACCTATTGCAGTCGGTTATCTACTTGGCTCTGAAGCACTCGGTGGAACGCTCTTAGGCTCAACCGTAATGGGAGCCTTCCTTGCTCTGTTTATGGCAAACGCGGGTGGTGCATGGGATAATGCAAAGAAATACATAGAAGAAGGCAATGTTGGAGGTAAAGGTTCCGATAACCATAAAGCAGCAGTTGTCGGTGATACTGTAGGTGACCCCTTCAAGGATACCTCAGGTCCTGCAATGAATATTCTTATAAAACTCATGGCTGTTGTTTCACTCGTTATCGCACCGTTACTCAGCGTTACAGGCATTCTTTTATAATTAACAATACAATTAAACTTCAATATTCCCCATTGCCCATACGGGTAATGGGGAATTTATTTGTCTTGCTTTTGCCATTTTCTGATTTCAAAGCTCGACAATTTGCTAAATATGTGATATACATATGAAGTTTGTGATAATTGTATTCATAATAAGCAGAATCAATATAAATATTTAGCGTAATATGGAGTTAATTGATGTTTAAAGAAGGTGATTTGGCAGTCTATCCTGCACACGGTGTTGGCATAATCGAAACAATAGAATCTAAAGAAATATCAGGATGCAAGCAGGACTTTTACACAATCAGAATCCTTGATAACAATATGAAGATTATGGTTCCAACACAAAACGTAGACAGTGTTGGTTTAAGGGAAATAATTGGTCAGAAAGAAATCCCGAAACTTTATTCCATATTGAAAAAACGGGATGTCGTCATAGATAATCAGACATGGAACCGAAGATACCGTGAATATATGGATAAAATAAAGACAGGCTCTGTCTTTGAAGTAGCGGAAGTGTATCGTGATCTGCTGATGCTTAAAGAAGAAAAAGATCTGTCATTCGGCGAAAGGAAAATGCTTGATACAGCTAGGAGCCTTCTGGTTAAGGAAATTTCACTGGCAAAAAATGTTGCTGAAAAGCAGATTGAAAAGGACCTGGATAAGATGTTTCCTGCAACAGTTTAAGTGAATGTCAGCCCTGCAATCTCAGCATATATCAATCTATTAAAATGATGTTAAATCCTGTCCTTTTCCTTAACCCTGAACCGTCCATATCAAATTGTTATCCAGAATAATATCGTGGAAAATGAACAAGCAAGGACAATCTCTTTTTCGGCTAAAGCAGCGGACACTGATACTCGTATAGACCTGTACCTTTCGTCAAATTCAAAAGAATTAACCAGGTCAAGAATTCAATCATTAATAAAGAAAGGAAATATTAAGGTAAATAACAGCCCTGTTAAGACCAGTTATCGTTTAAAAGCAGGAGATGAAATCGCGCTC
>JASFHE010000280.1:0-8182 GCA_050123415.1 Desulfobacteraceae bacterium
TTTTTATTCTGTTATTTTGTCCTACACGGCTTTTTGTACAGTAATGAGAAGGCTATTTAATGTGACATTCTACAGGGGAAACGAATAACCTCCAATCACTAGTCTTCGACATTTCTCAAGTTCCTTCCGCGCTTCAGCCCAAATTGTTTGAAATACTGGATATTCATCATATGGTTTATTGAGTACAGGAGTGAGGATCAAGGGTAATAGAACCTCAGCATAGGAATAGTCAATCTCAGGCATATTAAAGCGTGCTGAGGATCTTCTAAGCACAGTCTTCCCCTCTTTAATATTTTCATCAGCAGTAAGACGTTCGCCGTCTAAACGATATCCACTATGTATAAACCATCCAAGTGAACCGTGGAGTTTTAGAAAAGGAGTATGCTCCACAGTGTTGCTCGGATGATTATAGTATTGAGCACCAGGAACTATCCGGAGGAGCCCTGGAACGCGTAAAGCAACTTCATCAAAACGGACTCTATATGCCAAATAAGAATTCCACTGGTGGAATGAGTAAGCGATATGCTCATCGGTAACAGCATCGTAATTGTAGACTTTATTTGATATTTCCTCCTCACTTAAGCCCTGTTGTCGCATAATATTACTTGATTCTACTCTCTTTTGAGCCATACTCTGCTCTCGTCTGGATAGAGCATCAAGAGCATTTTTATTCGGCTGTGAAGCATTTTCGATCGCTGATTCAAGCAAAGTATCGTAGTTAAATGTAAGGACACCAGAGTCTTTTTGTAGAATTATACGACCAAGTTCCTGAAAAGCAGGAGCATTAAAAGCCAGTGTTCGCATTCTGAAAGATAATCGAGGAGAAGTGAAGTAAGTAGATATTGTATGTGTGACATCTGTGCTAGGCCATCCGAATCACCCTTAAAGTAAGATTCACGGCGTTGTAACTCAATGAAAGTATAGCACTCTTCAAGGTCGAAATTATTCGTTTCCAACTGACTCAGATCCAAGCGCCAATATTTGGAAATATAATCCAGTAAAGGTGATAACTGACCCTGCTTAAAATCCCCAGCCAAACGTGGATGGCGCAGAACCTGACAAAAGAAATCATGAGACAGAGGTGGAAAAATACTATCCGGTCCTTGGACCGCTCGATTTATTCCTGCTCCTATTAAAAATATTGTATCCATTTATCCTTTATATTGTATCTAATAAGCCGCACGGTTTTTTGCATCCACTGAATTAGCCTCGTTAGTAGATGGGGTTTTTTCGTTTACAACCTCCATTTGTGTTTTTAATTCAAACCATTTTTTTGCGTATTCATCACGAAATTTGATAGAGAAAGCTCTTTTAACCGATAAAACACCCGTCCCCATTAATAATACGATAAAAAATGCACAAATATAAAATTGCCAAATTTTTATTTTGTCCCAATAGAAGAACGCAAGAATCAAACAAACCGCTGCTAGTGCACCATAAAGTGTAGTAATAGCAAAAGTATATTTCCTTTTATGAGGAAGTAGTTTTTTTATTCTCAATTCATACCATCTCGTCTGCCAATGCATATTTAGCTCTGGTTCAAGAAAAATTCGAATATATTGTGATATGCGTGTCGTCGATTCAAGTTGAGAGGCTATGTAAAACATGGACGGAATTAGAATCGCGAACGGGCTTAAAAAGATAGGGCCAGAAGTTTTTGAAAGCGCATATCCTATTAACGAAGCCGTAACCGTTGTATTTGCCAAAAATATTGAAAAAACGATTTTTGAATTCTCAGAGATCTCATTGCGCAGGGTTTTATATTCTTCCTCACAAGCACTCTTTGTTTTAATAATATCTTGTTTATCTTCAGGCATTGATCATTTTTCCTTATAACACTTTTCATGTTGAGCGGTTTGAGCGTTCTTTCATAATTCAATATCTTTTTTCAAGCTAAATTATTAAAGAGCGTTTCCATTCATATTAATATTTACCTGCTAAGTTTCCCGCTATTCTTTTTAACTCAGCTTCATCATCCCCGATTGGGGTGACCACATATTCATCGTGAGCGGGTAAAAGTTCAGTCCGTATCGGATTAATTGCATTATGATTATGAACCACTGCCATTGGTTCTGAATTTCCGATTACCGATGTTCCATCTATGTCAACAGCCCAAATTGCGCTAATTGGTGAAAAATCCTTATCAAAAAAAGTATATGCAGGTACAGATGCGCCTTTTGCTTTTGGTATTAATGGGCGGTGTTGATATCCTGTTCCTGTCTGTTTAAGTGTGTCACGATTAATTTTTATTTGATATGGCCCAACAGCATATACTGCTTCGACTGCAAAAGGAAATTGACTAATACCATATAATTCAGGAAACGGATTAGCACTTCGAAGCTGACGCCCATTTATAGCAATTACATATGCATCAGATGTTGCAACAATCCCTTTATCGATATATCCTTTTACTTTACTATCAAAGCTACCAAGTAATTTTTCCGCCTTTTCCTTTATGGCACTTGTCCACCGAAGAAGAATTTGTTCATGAGGAAAATCTATTACCTTACCTGTTTCCGCTTTTGTCCACTCAGAATTCACTCCTGTTGGCTCAGGGCAAATAACTTCAATCCAAATTTTTTGACCATTATCGATAACTGAGAAATCAGGACCACTGCCATTTGTAGGCTCTGGATTAACTCCTATTTTTTTTAAATTTGCTGCAAGTAAAGCCTCTGATACACGAGACCAGAATCTTTTTTCTGAACCCGAGCAGAGTTCTTTACAAAAGTTTGCATCTGCTAATCCTGATTTGATAAAATCAATGCATGCAAAATTTATTTCATCGCGGACCGCCTTGCGTTTACCACCACCCGGATATTTTTGTAAAAGAAAAGCTTCAATTTGTTCATTGCCCACTATTCTCACTCGCTATTACCGTGGTCCACCTTAAGTGTCGACCCAAGCCGCCTACGCGGTTCTTGAAACACTCGGTCCGACCGCTCCGAGATGAACTTCTCGTAATCGTCGTCCCAGATTCCTGACGTTGCGGGGTCGTCGATCAGATGTGTTGCTATGGCCACGTTCAAATTTGGGTTTTCATCCTGGAACGCTGATAGATACTCTGATGGAGCACGTCCGCGAATGTTACGCTTGTTCAGGTAGTCATCAACGATCGTAATGTTTATGATGCTGTTCGCCTGCCACTCCTCATAGCCCTGTTTTCGTAAAAAACTCCTTGGGAAGAAATGGTGATAGTTCTTGCTATCGGCTCTCCTCAACCATGAATTATCAATTTTAACCTGTGCATTGTTACGGAATGATGCCGGCCTATGGTAGGCATAAAGGCACAGAATCGCCTTACAGACCGCATCTGAGGCTGAGAACCATCGCCATCTCAAATCGGTTTCGGTCAGACGAATCTCCTCTCCACGATAATCCGGTTGCCTTCCAGCGATTACGTCGTCCATCCGTTTTATATCAACTGCAAGTTTACTTTCTGCAGAACTGCTAAATCTACTCGACAGCGCCCCCCACCAGAAGTATTGCTCAAGCTGTGTCACTTGGTTAGCCGTGGGAGGCCTGTAATCATTTTGGATAAAGAAGTATGTCAATGGCACTATCAGGGCGTTGTATGGTAAAAGTTGCGACACCGGAATCCGAAAGCTGCTACGAATGAAGTCCACGGCAGCAAAGATGCCATCCTTTACATTCGGCCATCTGTCGATTACTGAGTTTTTGTCGAGCTTTAGAATATCTTGGCGGCGAACCATCTGAACAATGTCCGCGGCAATACATTGAAGGATTGTGGATGGGGGTAGAGTATCGAAGTCGGCATCCTCAAGATCTTTCTCAGCACCTCCGTTGTTGTCCACAAGGCATTCATACTCGTGGGCCAAATCAAACCCTCGTTCAATATCGTAAGTCTTTGCGACCATAATTTCAAAGAGCGTAAGGTCTGTACCTCCGGTGTTGATCCGAGTGAAGACTTCACAGGCGATGTCGATCGGATAGCTGTCCATGACAATCGTGGAGAAATCATACCCCGTGAGACGGGATCGGTAGACGTCGATACGTTCAAGGTGTTCGTCTGCCGGAAAACGTTTGGCAAAAGTCGCAACTTTCCCATTGAGGAGGTCAAAGACTGAGACGACTGTAGCCGACTCGGGCGGTTCTGTGAGTACGATCTCCTCATCGACATCAGGGGCAAGATCGAGATTGACACAGATGTTAGAGTAGTCGATACGTATACCTTGGTGGTCGATGACGAGTCCCTTCTGAACCGCATACAATGATGTGATGCGCTGCTGCCCATCGAGCACGTACAGGTAGATGTCACCGTCTCGCGTGGGTGGCAATTCGGCATTGCCGATTGTTCGCACAGTTCGCATTGTTTCTGCTGTCTTCCATAAGATGAAGGTACCAATCGGGAATCCTTTTATGATACTGTCGATCAGCTTCGCAGTCTGGTTCTGATTCCAAATAAATTCCCGTTGGAACTGAGGAATTCTTATTTGTCCAGTGTCCACACCGCTAAACAAATTCTGGTATTTCATCACGATATTCTGAGGCTGTAGCACCGTTTCGTCTCCCTGTTACATGTTGTTTTAATATCCTCATTTAAGACTCCTGCGATCTGGGACAACCAACGCGCTTTTCAGTGGGCGCGGATTTCTTTCGATCCGCTGCAAGAGTAAGGTTATTCCCTTATACTGCTATTATGAACTGGATGATTAAACCAAAAATCATTAATATAACGCCAGTAGTCGGCAAAAAATTTCTAAAACCAACCTTTTCTTTTAAAAAGTAGCCTAACTTGAAAACAGATACTATCGAGAGTAATATTATTGTAATAGCTGGAAAAAGCACACACATTGATATTATTCCGATAAGCAGACATGTAAGTATCCATATCGCCCATATCCCAAGAAAAAAATAAATAAAAATGAGACCTGAAAGAAAAAAAACAATATATAAGAAGCCTGATTCCTTTTGTTTTGACAAAGCTTTTGATACAGCAAAAGAAAGTCGACTCCCTGCTACGCCAATTAAAATTCCAATCCATCTATTTTCAAATTTAATTCCGTGACTCTGTATTGTTAACGCAACCGGATTGAAATATATCAATTTAAAAGCGCGATCAAACCATTCTAAATTAAAATCTAACCCTATTATGTGAAATATTCCGGCTCCAATCACAATAAGAAACGTAACGAATATACCGATACAGTATATCGTGACGGCTATCAGGCCGGTTCCAGTCAACGATCCAGTTCCAGCAGTCTTTAGTAAATGAAGTGGATTAGAAAAACTAACCAATAAGGAATAACTCCTTCTTTCAAGCTCCTGTAATTTATCAGCTTTAAGAAGATCAATTGCTATCAAAATGGTTCCAAAAGCTGAAAGAAAAATTCCTATTTGTTGCATAAACATTTTAAAATATATTAATTACAATTTTGTATAAGTGATTCTAAAGATAGAGGCTAAAACATTTAAGATTAATATAAAAATAATGGGATTTTTCCTGAAAGACTTGATGATATTACATATTTTTGTAGAACTGATCAAGTGTGAAACGGGTAGATATAGTTTCCATCCATAAACGGCCCTTTTTCACAATTTCTGCGTCAGTCAGCCTGAGGCAGACAGGTCTGCGGCATTAGTTGTGCGACGTACTATTGTACGTCTCCGTCCAATGCTTTGATTTCCCCCGAAAACAGAATCAGGATCTTCGACTTGCAATTGTAAAAAATTTCTCATTTATAAGTTGGAAGCTACCTAGTATCCATCCAGAAACGGTCCTTTTGAAGAATCTCTGCGTCACGCTCAGATTGTAATCCTCGAAATACTTAAATGTATTCCTGTGGTTACAATCTTCGTGTTCCTTGACCTTGTCCAAAAAATCTCGTTTCTGGATGGACACTACTAGAGACCTAAAAGTGTATGGATGGGCAATAATTTTTTGAGCCTATTCCGGGGCATCCCCTTGGATTACTACCTTTCCTTTTACTGATATTTTAAACGTTTTCGTTTGTTGATAAATATTTCTCTAAAGCATCTGTAATAATTGAATTCAGATTGGTTCCTTTTGATTTGGCAAATAGCATAGCTTTTCGATGTAAATCGGGACCAGTTCGAACATTAAAACTTCCTTTAAAAGGAGTTTCCGGATCTTTGCCCTCCTTTTCACATAATTCCAGATAATCATCAACGGCTTCTTCAAAAGCTGTTCGTAAATTTTTAACATCAGTACCTTCATAATTTACGAGGCTGCGAATAAATTCAATTTTTCCATGAAATACCCGATCCTCATCACTATAATGTACTGATCCATGATATCCCTTGTATTCCATCATATCTTTCATATTATTCCCTCTCTTGTAAGGAGTTCTAAAATATCATTGATCACATATCTTTTTACAATGCGATCAGGATGGGGTTTATGTAACGTGATAGCTGGAGCTGTTGAGTGCACGAACCGTCTTCTTGAACCACCCGTTTTCCCTGCCTTTTTTTGTATATACCCCAGGCTTTTTAACAGGTTTGTCAACTCTCCCCAGGTAAAGTCCTTTGGTTTCTGTTTTAACCTTACTAATAATTTTTCGTTTCGCCCCATTCACTCTCCTTTTATAAAGAGTAATATAGTCTATCAAATAAAAAAATACAACTAATGTTAGTTGCAATAAAATAAATAGCTAACAATAGCAAAATACAATTTTTCATAATAATTCTTAGCGTTTTACGGCCCAAAATAACCGGCCAGCGAATCTTTTCGATTTGCTATTTTAAAAATCGTTATCAACTTTCGTCCAGAGGCTCCTCCATATAGCATCTCAGAGGGCGGAAAATCCAATTTTCAAAGCACTGGTTACATGAAATGCATTTTGCTTTTTCCAGATCCCCATTTTTCCACCTTTTAATTAATCCGGGTTCTCTGATTAAAGGTCTGGACATGGATATGAAATCGGCAGCACTGTTTTCCAAAACTTTAGCCATTGCATCAGGAGTTCGATGGCCGCCTGCTAAAATAACTGGTATTGCAACAACTTCCTTTAAAGCTTTTGCATATATCTGAAAATATGCTTCCTGCTCTTTTTTATGTATTCCTTTAACTGCAATATGGTTCTTACTTTCGGATAAAGTGCCTCCGGATACTTCAATACAGTCGATTCCGGCTCGTGAAATTATCTCTGCAATATTCAGGGCTTCATCCTTCTCAAGACCTCCATCAACAAAATCATTGAAGTTCATTTTTATCATCAACGGGTAATCCGGTCCAATCAACTGCCGTGTTCTGTCTATGATATCGACCATAAAACGAGCCCGGTTTTCGACAGTGCCACCGTAATCGTCAGTCCTGATATTGGTAAAAGGGGACATGAAATTATTAATCAGGTTCCCATGTGCACCATGAAATTGTACTGCATCAAATCCGGCCTCCTTTACCCGACGACAGGCCTGAGCAAACTTCTCAACAATCTCCTTAATATCACTTACATTCATCTCCCGGGGAACCACATCACTGCCTTTTATTGGTATAGCAGAAGGGGCAATAGGTGCGGAGCCGCGCAATTCAGGTATATCCTGTCTCCCTAAGTGACCGATCTGCATTGCTATTTTTGCTCCTCGTTCATGAACGGCACGCGTAATTTTTTGCCAGGTTTCAATATAGCAATCTTCATAAATAGCAAAAGGGGATAACAAACCTAAAGTTTGAGGATAATTCTTCCACGCTTCAATACAGGCTCCGCAGGTAATTATTAATCCGATCTCGCCTTCAGCAAGCTTACAATAAATTTCTTTAAGTTCTCGTGTCGGGTGCCCATCAAATGTCGTCATTCCCTCCGCAGTGGCTGAACGCACGAATCGATTTCTCAGCTGAATTCCTTTAATACTCACCGGTTCAAATAATTTTTCAATCATTTTTTTCTCCTTTAGATCACCGCCTTATTATCCAGCTAAATCTGGATTAAATGTGATTATAAAGAAGGTTTGGGAAAAAACATCGCCCGTTTGGGGGATGGCAGCTTTTTTTAATAGAAAAAGCATAACTGCGCGATCAGCGGTTCGAATCCGACCGGATCGAATGGTTAAAACTTCACGCTATTTTTTTTAAAGATTACTTAACAACAAGGCCTAATTAGTGCCCATCCAAAAACTAAAGTTTTTGTTCGGAAGCTGTCAGCACTCAGCGTTCAGCTTTTAGCAAAAAGCTTTTAAAATAAAGACTTAGCTGACGGCT
>JASFHE010000281.1:0-8179 GCA_050123415.1 Desulfobacteraceae bacterium
GTACTTTCTGAAATAAGGAAATATTTATTGGCCCCCTCTCCTTGATCCTCTACTACGAAGGGAGAGGAAATGCCAGTGACTGGACACTACTCTTCTTTTGACAGGAAGTGCAATATCATAACATTTCTTTGGAGAAAGAATAAAAAAAAAGGGCCCTGATCAAAAAGAGCAGGGCCCTCAGGGTTTTTATAAATCAAGGCTTATAAAGGGATGTCCCCAAGATTGACATCTACAGAAGTAGCATCAATCTTTTTAAATGCCTTTTTCTTTTTACCATTTTTAATCTCAAGATCGTAAACACCGTCTTTAAGATCTTCAAACCAGAAATCACCATAGCTGTCTGTCTTGATTTTCTTTTGTTTTCCCTTTTCATCACTCAGGATACATTCTGCATCTATGATAACTTCCTTCTGCTTCGGATCATAGACTGTTCCTGCGATGAATTTTCCGGGAAGGTTTAGATAGTATACCCTGGGCTTGATTTTACTTTTCAGCTCAGGTTTCCAAACCGAGGCCTTGGATATAAGCTTTTTAGCATCAGCTTCATCCATAAACTGTATAGCCTCTGTAGGACATGCATCCGCGCACCTCGGCTCTTTCCATCCGTCATCCAGAAGGTGGGCGCAACCTGTACATTTCTGTGCCAGGTTGAGATCATCGTTATAGAAGATAACATCATAGGGGCATACATCAAGACAGTTTCTGCATCCGTTGCATTTAACCGAGTCTATTATTACCAGGCCGTCATCTCTCCTGTATATAGCGCCCTCAATCGGGCAGGCATCCATACAGGGAGCATTTTCACAATGCATGCAAAAATGCGGACGATAGGCAACCTTTACCTTGGGTACTGTTCCCCTTACACGCTCGGTAAGCTCCATCCAGAACTGTCCCGAGTCAGGCTGGGGTTTTGCTATAGGTGACCAGTCATTACCAACATGCTCATCTTTACAGACGATCTGGCATGCATGGCATCCGTTACATTTATGAATATCTATTACAAATACTTTCTTTGATTTTTTTGACATTTTTATTCCCTCCCTTCAACCCAGGCGTCAAACCTAAGACCTGAAGCTGCATCATATTCTCTGTTGAAGGCATCAGGGTATTCGCTCATCCATTTGCCCATCTGCTCCGGAGTAACCTTTTCGAAATTTACAAGAAATCCGCTGGTGGCCTGACCCGCGCAGTGCTTTGAAGTCAGCCCTGCGGGTGTAACCGTGTTGATAGCGCCGCCTCTGTCCAGTTTTCCGGGGATAATCGCGTCCGCTCTTGCGCCATGATCAACAGAGACAACTCCGGGCATTATCCTCTCAAAGACTCTCGCGCCAACAAGGACACCGCCTCTTTCATTAAAGACATGAACGATATCTCCGTCCTTGATCCCGCGCTCCGCAGCATCATTCGGATTGATCCAGACTGGCTCGTAATTATATCCGTCAAAGCCTTTTGCCTTACCGGTATAAGCTTCTCGTGTCCAGGTTATATCATCACACTGGGAATGAACACGCCATCTTCCGTGGTTGGACATCAGAAGAATGGGATACAGTTTGGCCCTCTCACTCGAAATTCTTTCATCGTGGGTTATACTTCTTTCTATCCACTTGGGATAAGGACCACGTTCCTTGTCATCAGGGAAGTTTTTCGCTATACGCTCGGAATAGAACTCAAGCTTTCCTGATGGTGTAGGCAGGGGATTTTTTTCGGGGTCCTTGTAGAAGTCGTAAAGACCTGCGGTATCATTCTCCCAGTCATCGGCAACGGGCAGCACATAATAACCCTTCTCTTCAAATTCTTTGTAGCTTAAGTGTTCATCAAAGCCCAGGCCGTCAAAAACGTCCTTTACCAGCTGGTCATTTGTTCTTTTTTCGGTAACTTTGTCGTACATGCCCAGTTTTTCGGCAATCGCACAGACTGCTTCAAAATTGGATTTTGCTTCTCCAATCGGGCTGATGGCGGGTTTCATGCGCACCAGACTCTGAAAACTGTCCCCGTCCCTTACGCATGGTGATATATCGTCAGTCTCTACGATAGTCTTGATAGGCAGGACTATGTCCGCGTACAGACAGTCATTTTCCAGCCACGGATGCTGGGCAAGGATAAATTCTATTTTTGGGTTTCTTGAAGTTTCAATAACATCGTTACCGCAGTTCCAGCATGTAATACGGCACGGTGTATCGGTCCATATCATATGGATCTCTGTACCGCCATCCTTTTTGGGTATTGGATATGTGTACTTGACGAACTGGTCAGCCGTGGGTACTTCATGACCACCGGTGCCCCAGAAATCGACTTTGCCTTCATTGACAGCCTTTTCTATGAGTGTCTTGGGGATCATCTGCTTGCCCCATGCTGTAGGCGTAATGCTGTGGGGTTTCAACAACCTGTCCCCGTACTTGCTGCTTTTAAGGCGTTCGAACATTCCCATGTGGCTACCGGTCTTTTTGGAGACTATATTCCTGGGCATTCCCTGATAGGAAATCTGGGCCTGATGAACACCAGGCTTACCAAGTCCCTGCATTCCAAGGAGTATAACTTCCAGCCTTGCAGGCTCATGAGACAGAGGGCCCCTTATCATACCGCCGCCAAAATAGTGGCCTATTGTGGTTATCTTCTTTGCCCAGTCTCTTGCAAGGGCTTTTATGGTCCATTCGGGTACACCGCACTTGGGTGATGCCCATTCGGGTGTCTTGGGCTCGCCGTCTTCTTCGCCCATGACATAGGCCTTTATCCTGTCAAATCCCACGGTGTGGGTTTCAACATACTTTTTGTCATAGGTACCTTCCTTGATCCACATGTATATTATAGCAAGCTGCAATGCGGCGTCAGTATTGGGGAGTACGGGTATCCATTTATTCGCATGAATGGCTGCTGCATAGTTAAGATCAGGGCAGATATAGACCTGCTTGATACCGATCTCACCCCAGAACCTCATAATGTTACTGGCAAACTGTCCCCTGAAACCCCATGGTGTTGTTTCAGGATCACCGCCCCATACCAGTAGCAGCTGAGTATGGTCAGTGATATCTTTAATTATATTGTCGGCAGGATTCATCATACCTATCAGACCGGAGCCCCATTGATGTTTAGAACCCCAGTACCAGCCTTCCCATGAATCGGGATTTCTGATCTGCTGGGTAAAGCCGCCCATTTTATCCAGGAGCAGTGATGAGGAACCATGTGTGGCATGGATAAACATACACTCGCCATGGCCGTCGCCCTGTATCAGGATAGCCAGTGGGCCGTATTTCTTGTGTATTCTTTTTATCTCTTTAGCGATGAGGGTTGTGGCTTCATCCCATGAGATCCTGACAAACTTGCTTTTTCCCCTGTTCTGGGTGTTGCGCTCTCCATCAGGATCCCAGTCAACCCTTTTCATGGGGAACTTGATCCTGTTTGGGGAATAAACACGTTTTTTATAGGCAAGGCTGAAAGGAGAAGGCAGAGCCTTATACATGGGATCAAGAGTCTTCCCGTTCTTTTTGATCTGCCACGGATTAAATGATTTTCGGTCATATTTGGCATCATAGTGGAGAGGCCTGATTCTTACAATCCTGTCATTTTTTACATCGATTGCACAGGGAGCTGCCCCAAAGATTCCACCGCTGAGCCCAAGAGCCTTGTATACTGTCTTGTCAGCAAAACTTGCCTGTGGCTCTTTTGCTATTGTTTTCTTTTTACCTTTCTTTTTTCCTTCCGACATAAAGCCTCCTTTGAGTTGAATTTAAAAAATTCCATTTTTTAAAAACCTGAAGTATAAAAGGACGTGTTTTGTATGTCAAACTAAAAACACCTCCTTTTAGCAAAATTCAGGTATAACCCTAACCCTTTTCCGTCAAAGCAGTTCTGCCGCCGCCTAACTGCTGTACAGTACCATATTCTTCAGTCCGGAAGACATTTTCCTTAAGGTCTTCTTCCGTACACGGATAAATCTTACAGAGCAGACAGGTAAGATCAGGAGAACCATACATGGGATCAAGATGATCATTACTTGTCAGCACATTCGGATTTGAGATAAATACGCCGTGATATGTATCAGGCGGCTCTTCAGGATAAAAACAGTTTGCAGTCGCCATCAGAACTCCCTCAAGTATTCCGGGGAATACACGGCATTTCTGCCTGATTCTTCCCCTGGGGGATTCTATCCATATCCAGTCACCATCCTCGATCCCATACTTTTCGGCTGTCTTCGGATGGATCTGGCATGTGGGATACTCCATAAAACTCCTGAGCCACGGGATATTCCTGTACTGCCCCAGAAAATAGAAGGGCTGCCTGTATCCGCTTGTCATTACAACAGGAAACTCCTTGTAAATGTCCGGGGTAGATAAGGGACTTTCTCCCGGTTCACGATACACTGGTAAAGGATCATATCCAAGCTCCTCAAGTCTTTTGGATACAAATTCAAACTTTCCTGTTTCCGTGGGAAACCCTCCTCCCTTTCTCCAGTAGTCTGTTTTATACTTGTAGTAAACCTGGTCCTTGCCCCAGCATCCGCTTACAAGCTGCTCACTGAATTTCTTCCATGTCATGCCCTGGCCTTTTTTAACCTGATAATCAAGGCAGTCTTCAACGGTTTCAAACCAGTGTTCGGGCACAACCCTTTTACCTATTTCATTAAATATCCATATATTGGATTTTGCCTCACCCGGCGGTTCAACAACTTTATTATGGGCCTCGATCATGAACCTGGGATGCATGTCATAGACATCATCCATTTCAAGGAAGTGGGCCGAAGGAAGGACAATATCGGCTGCCTGTGCCATGGGTCCCATGAACTGGTCACAGTGGACCATGAACTCGACCTTTTCTATGGCCTGTACAACCTCCTTTGTGTTGGCCATGTGCACAATCTGCTGCCCTCCAACACTCAGCCAGACTTTGATAGGCGCTTCGCCTGAGTTAATGGCCTTGACCATGGTATCAGGATTGCATGTCCTTGCCGCTCCCATCTTGTATTTATCAATGCCGATAATCCTGCTTCTCATCTCATCGGTTACAGGCAGTTCAAGGAAAAAGTCTTCTATAAGACCTGTCTCAGGGAGTACCCAGCTTATCATACTGCCGGGTCTTTCTATATTACCGCACATACCCATCAGGCAGGTGATAGCCCTTATTGTATAACCACAGTTTGCCTGGCGTTCTATTGAGCTTCCTACCTGGATACAGCCCGGGGTATCTATGGCAAACATCCTTGCTGCCTGTATAATCTGTTCCTTTGGTATCCATGTTATCTCGGAGGCGCGCTCCGGGGTCATGGGCATAACCCTTTCCTTGAGTTCTTCAAAGCCGTATGTCCAGTTCTCCACAAACTCCTTGTCCCACAGGCCTTCGCTGATGATTACATTCATCATGGCAAGGGCAAGGGCGCTGTCTGTACCGGGTCTTATCTGAAGATGAAGTGTTGCCCTCGATGCATAGGCCGTCTGCCTGGGGTCTATAATGATAAGGTTCTTGCAGTAATCAAGGGACTGGATAAACCAGTTGCACATCTCTGAGTCGGCGCTGGATATCTCAAGCTGTTTTGCCCACATGATCTGGGTTTTGGGAAACTCACCGCCCCAGCCGTGATAATCGCAGTAGAGCCTGCCGTAACCGGTAACAAGGCCGTAAAGTCCGAGCCTCGGGCTGTGGCAGACATAGCCGGGGGTTATGATATTGGCAGTTCCAAGGGACCTGGCCATCCTGTGGACATACCTGTTATAGCCCCTTCCGGTGCCCTGAGATATGGCTATTGTGTGAGGACCGAAATCCTTGATCGCTGTTTTCATTTTTTCTTCGATTGTACCAAGGGCTTCATCCCAGGATATTCTTTCCCATTTTCCCGACCCCTTGGGGCCGCTTCTTTTTATGGGGTATTTTAATCTATAGGGGTTATCAATGTGCTGGATAGTTGACAGGCCCTTTGCGCACATGGTTCCCCTTGTTAATGAATCGGGATTACCTTCAATGTGAACAATAACACCGTCTTCTGTGGTTACTTTAACACCACAGCCGCCATGACAGCCTATGCAGGTGGTATAATGTACTTTTCTTTCGCCCATTTATTTCTCCTTTATATTGATTGACCCTAGAATACTATGCTTTTGGGCAGTATCGGTTTATAGATTCCTACCTTCAGGATACAGTATTTTAACGCAAAGGCTCCTGCTGTATGGCCGATGATCCCTGCAACAAGAAGAATAGTGGTAGCCTCTCCTGTAAACATGCTTATAAATGATATTGCCAGGGGCAAAACAATACCGAACAGCACAATCCCAAGCCAGAAGACAAGAGCAACTCTTCCGACCAGAAGCTCTTTAACAGACAGCTCGGCTGTCTGAGACTGATATGACGCGTTCATAAGGTAAGTGCCTAAAAGTATGGCATTGATGCCAAGTACTATCCGGCTTGCATATTCAAGACCATGAAAATCAACACCGCCGGCTAAAAGACCGATTCCCATTACAAGGGCAAGGCCGTCTGCAATACCGGCGTTCATGATAACGATGGGAAGCAGACCGGTATTCCAGAATGGCACGCTCTTGCAGTAGCTCATCATAAAACCGCAGTAGATGCCGGTAAGTACTACAAAGATACCTGCGATCACTTTAAGTATTACATCTGCTGCAAATATTATATTTTGTGCCTGACCTGCAACCATGTCACCGGGGCCGAGGATATATGAAGTTATTAGTTGTAAAAGACCAAAGATGCTGAAAAATACTGTAAAGACAACTCCCCTGGCTATCCAGGAGGTTCGCCAGGCACCTGAAAAGGGCGGCATTGTTCTCCAGAATCTTAAGGGTTTTCCAAGATAAAGAAGGTGAAGGGGAAGTTTCAGGAGCATTACAATAAGGTAACCGGCAAGGGCCCCCCACCAGTTATCAACAAATATGGCTATCAGATAAAGGCCTGTACCAAGGGCGGAAAAGACCTCGGAGAGCCATACAAGGAGACCCTGTCTTTCGATCCATTCGGTCTGCTGCATTGGTTTGACCATCCACTCATGGGTTACCATCCATTGTCTAGATGTTTGTGTCCGCATTATATTTACCTCCCTATTCTTCTGCCAGTCCGTCTATGCGCTTTTTAGCGTCAATATCAACCGAACTCAGGTGCTGTATATAACTTCCTGTCCGGGCCTCTACAGGAGCTATATTGGACTCCTTGCCGCCGATCCTGCCGTCTACATAATATACAGAAGGTTCTGTCCCGTACTCCGGCTGGAGAGTAAATCCTTTTCTTTCCCTGATCAATACGGATACTTCACTGTCAGGATCATCAAGGTTTCCGAAGGTCATTGCCCGGGCCTGGCAGGTGTTTACACAGGCAGGTGTGGCATCACGGTCTTTTCCCGGAACCAGTCCCTTTTCCCGGCCCGCATCTATTCTCTCTGCGCAGAAATTACATTTTTCCGTTGTTCCGGCCTGGTGCGGATAAAGTTCCTTTCCTTTCTTTTCAAAACCGGTAAGGTCGTAACCGGGGAAATATCCCGGGTCCTTTTCCTTTGATACGAATGTACGGTTCTGGTAGGGGCAGGCTATTACACAATATCTGCATCCGATGCATTTGTTGGCGTCTATTACGACTATTCCGTCATCCCTTTGTGTGGTTGCCTCTGTCGGGCAGACTTTTACGCATGGAGCATCTTTACACTGGTTGCACCGAACCGGGAAGGTGGTTAACTCCGGTTTGCCGCCAACATCGGTTTCAAGTGCTATCAACCTCGGCCAGGTAACATGTAAAGGAAGGAAGTGTTCAATCCTGCATGCTGCCACGCATGCATGACATCTTGTACATTTTACAAGGTCTATTACCATTCCCCATCTCATAATTTTCTCTCCTTTTACGATATCCGATCCGGCATTATGCCTGTTGCTGTAATATGAAAAAGTATACTTTTGACCCCTTTTATTGTCAATTGTTTAATAGAAAAACGTATTACATTTTATTTCAAGTATTCAAATCTAAATATTAATGAAAGCTAAAAGTGTTTATACCAAATTATAATAATATTTAGTAAATAAAAAACAGGCGAGAGAAAAAGGAATTTGTCCCCAAGAACGGCGATTGAAGAAGTAAAAAAAGGAAGTAAGAATTGAAAAACCTCGTTGGATCAGATAGATATGTGTAACGCCCAAGAAACACAAATCAAACCAACGAGGTTAAAAGAGATGATACGACAAAGAATCCTTCC
>JASFHE010000282.1:0-8148 GCA_050123415.1 Desulfobacteraceae bacterium
CCGTTCTCAGTGAAATGATGAACCAGCCTTGCTATGGCTTCACTATCGACCGTCCCGTCTCTGGGGCAGCCGAGCTTCTTGAATATCGTGTCCGGGTTATCTATTGTGCCGTTATGTATTATGACTACATCGTCAACCTTTATGGGGTGGTTGTTGTTGTTATCATAGGTATTACCTACAGTGGACTTTCTGCAGTGGCCCATGTAGGCTCTCATAACGGGTTCGTACTCACGCCACACCTTTAGAAAGCCGGCAAACTCATTTTCCTTCTGAGTGAACCTGGCTATGAATTCTGGCGAAGGTATTCCCATTTTTATGCCATTGAAGTTACCATCTTCAAATAGTGTTACGACGCCGGTGGCGTCTTTTCCTCTCTCTTCAGTAATCTCCAACAACTCTGTGGTGATAAAAGTCAAAGCATCGGTTATAATCTTTTGCTCTTCTTTATTTATATCACCAAAGGTAAATGCACCTACTATGCCGCACATACTTTGCTACCTCCAAATTTATTTTTTCATAAAAAATGCCGACTTCTTGAGTTTCGCCACGCCAGACGGAAGCAACATGTTTAATGCGTCATCAACAGGGACTGTTTTTCTTAATCTGCCGCTGTTTCTAACACCCTTTATGTTGCGTAAGCTATCGGCTGCAATAAGTTCACATCTAGAACCCTGCCTGGTTTTGTATTGTTCCTTAGCCATTTTATTTATCACCACGCCTATCCCTCTCGGATTCCTACTGTCGTACACGGGAAGGCAATGGCGTATGTCTATGAATGTTATTACGTACTTTATTTTATCCTTGTCTACTGTCAGTAGGGAAGGGGCTCTAAATATGGTCTGTGCATATTCAAAATTTGTGAATACCCCTCGCACTATTTCTGCTAGGTTCTCAGACGCATACAGATTATTCATTATGAAAGAAACTGCGCCAATGTCCCTTACACAAGACAATAGCCTGGGAACTTTGCTCATATCAAAGTCAGTGGTTTCTATTACTCTCATTGTCTCGTGCACAGGTGTGATATCATGATGCACTACACTCTCTTGACTCACCGGCCACACACTACCAATCTTGTTATCACTGAAAGACTTACGTTGGGATACCAGTGAAGTTGCGTAGGTTACTCCAATCCTTCTCTGGTAAACAACTGGTGAACCGAACACGAAGTTTTTAACCGATTTATTGACTAAGCCGTAGTGTATTGGGCTTTTTTTGTAGTCAATAAACTTTCTCAGCCCAAGTATTGTTAAATTACTCCACATAACCTATTTTCTTTCTTTTCAGTTTGAACCTTGAAATCTTCTTTTCCAATAGGTCGATGGCTATGCCGCAATCATCGTCCAATTTTATTTTATCTTTCAGCACAGTTGGAGTGTTTGGTAACACAGTATTTGCTGAAGCTGTTATGAAGTACTCTCTCGTGGAGAAAATTACTGCATCAATATTTTTGTAATATGTAACAACTAACGGGTTGTCGCGTCTAAATAGATATAAGTTGTATGGGTGTTTGGTATTCTGGACGGCGCAGGCAAATGATCCCTGTAAACTTTCTGCCGTTTTCTTTATAGCTTTAATTGTTGGTTCCATCCTGTAGACATTGTGTAGCCTTATCAGTTGGAATATTACCTCTGAATCGACTTCTACCGCTCTGTGTATGTTGTATTTATTAAACAACATATCATCATTAGTTATAAGTCCATGATGTACACCTATGATACTCCCAACTATTTGTGGATGATTATTTGCGTTATTTAGTTTGCTGCCCTTCTCAGGCAACCTGCAGTGGCCCATGACAGATATGGTTTTGTTGGCCCCCTTCAATCTAATATTATCTTCCATGAACTCTTTAAAGTCGTCCCTATTTACTAACTCACCGGCTGAGCAGGGCCTTCTTATGACATGGGCCGAGCGTTCCCTAAGTATTGACAACCCGGAAGCTTTCATACCGCATGTCTGGTTTTGTATAAATAAACCACGTGTTAGTTCTGCAAGTTCAGCTTCAGATATCTTCCCAGCACTTGTCAGTCCTATGCCAAATAAACCTGCCATCTACACCTCCTATACGAACGACATTGAACCTATTTTATCGAGGAATATCATTTCCCCGTCCCTCTTTTGTCTCTGCAAGTAACCACTAATGCTTTCTTCAATAGCGTCTTCACTCATGCCCATATTTGTTTCTTTAATTAGTTTATTGGTTACTTTTTTTAACCATTCGACCTCGTCCTTACAGCCAGTTATGGTACGTAGGTCTACTATCTCAGACACTTTTCGCACCAGCAAAGTTTCTTCGCTGTATTCCACTTTGAGAGCATTTTCTATGTCCTCCCATGAATCTCCTTCGCAGCGGCGAATTGAACAAGGTTTCTCGGCCAGCTTCTCCAATACGTTATACGCCGGCCCAATCTTCATTAAAATATGTTTAACCTGGCAAAGTAAATCATATGACTGATTTATCAACTGACCAGTGTAAGGACCAAGTAACGATGTATTCGAGAACCTAGCACCGCCATAATCACCTAGTTCTCCGTTCATCAATGCGGATTTTATCTCGCAAGCCTCTGCAAACCATTCGTCTGTGAGCCTGATTACACCGTACCTTGACATTTCGATTGCTTTTATGACCAATGCGTAATACAGACAGGCCACAGCAGCAACTGCGCTCGGAGACAACAGGCCGTCCATCGCTCTCATCTCGACATGGAATCTTCTTACAGAGTTGTCTAGGTCAAAATCGCAGTATATATAATTTACCCAACCGTATTTTTCTTTTTCATTAGGACACATGTCTGCTATTCTTTGTACAACTTCAGGCATGCTATTTGCAGTGGGCGACACTCCTATCACAGATACCCTAAAGTTTTCCCACCGCGTTAACCTGTCTTTCTCCGACAGGCCGGTTGTCATCCATGTTATAGCATTCTGGTAGAGTCTGCACAACTGATGAAAGTTTACGAGAACTATTTCAGGTACGTTCTTCTCTAGTTCGTTTATGAAGCCTCGTATGCCCTCTGCATACTGTTCATTTACCTTGGCCTTGCTTACATTACCGAAATACGCCGTGAGTAAATGCGTGTGAATGCTACACCTCTCATCGCACCACGCACCTCTTTTCACAGCCGATTTTATTATTTCATTTGCCATTTTGAAGAATTCCCAAAAGTCTATCCTTCGGCCGGCAGTTACAATCTCTACTCCGTGGTCTCCCAGCAGAGACCCATCTGTAGTTATCCTATGAACGCCGTATTTGGTTATCTTACCATAGCTCTTGCTAGGTGAAAGTTCTTTCGATATTTCCTTCCTAACTGCCTTAGGCGCTGCCGATCCGTCGTAGTAATGCTCACAGGTCGAACAGTTTGTGTCATACTCGTTACATTCTATACACTTACTTACAAAACTTGTGCATAATGTTCTTGGGCAGTCCTCATCCGGTACGTCGCATTCCTCTTTCAATGCGCATTCTTTCCAACACTCGTTCGGCGCGTTCAGGTGCATCTTATTGCATGGGCACACTTCGTTGCTGCCCTCACATGAGCCCTTGGCATCTTGCAAATTGAATTCAAATTCCAGTCCAACCTTCAAGATTCTTCTGAATATGTTTTTCCAGTAACTGGTCTCTTTCGCAGTAAGTCTCTTTCTAATGTCGCTTTGTTCAAGCACCCACTTGTTTGTCATAATACCCTCGCCAGTTATTTACTAAATTTGGTGAAAATTGTGTGTCTATATGTTTAAAAAAGTTGTCTATAGCAACTTTCCTGGCTGAATAACCAACCATCTTTTCAACATCATCTTTTATTATGCTTAGATGCTGTTTCCCGTAGTCAGTTGTAGGCGAACATATAGTTTTATATAAATCCATTATGTACGGGACATTAGGATATATCATTTTTATGTCATTGTTATTAGCTATTTCATTAAGGTTCTTGAAATCGTTTGTGACTGTCCTTATTCTACTCAAGGCGTCTTCCATCACAGTGGCACCAAGAGCTAGTACTCCATTGGTTAGTATAGGATGCGTCATTAAGCAAGCGCCCGGAGTTCTATACTCTATAGTTATGCCATTTATCCTAAATTCACTTGGTTTGCCGTATGCCAGGCCTATTGTCGTGCGTCTGATGTTGTCAGTGCTGCCTTCTGGTATTATGGATGGGATGCCTACGTAATAATCCATTACTTTTGCAAGCTGGCATGTTACGAAGTGTCGTTCTTTGTATAGAAGTGACCTTGGGACTCCGTAGTGTAAGTGGAATCCAGCAGTTGCTATAGCATTGTGCAGGTATACTCGTTTTCCCATGTGTTTAGCTATGGCTATCCTGCCTTGGAAACCTGATCTGGCTACTAATATGGCACGCTCAAGCCCTTTATTCCTGGTTACCACATGGTCGGCTTTTTTAATTAAATCGTATATGTTGTACGTAACTGCATCAGCTGATTCACTATGCGTTGGTCGTAACTCAACCATATGCCCATCATGTCCTACCTGCCCTGCACTGTTTATATTGAGAAAGGCCTTCGCGGATATTAAATCCCCATTGGTTTGGTCGAATATAAAAGCTTCAGGGTCACAACCAAGAGTTATTCCTTCTACTTTATTTATTCTGCAGTTATCGCCGTTGTATATAAGCTTGTGTGTGTCGCTAGTAACGTACCCACAGTACTGACTTTCCTGTGCGTCAGGCACGTATGCTTTATCTACTGTAAAAGAAAGCAGTCGTCCGTCGCTTCCTTTAACAGACACAAACTCACCTTCTTCTATGCCAAATAGATTTCTGGCTGCTTTTGCCATCCGTATTAGCCTGGATTCTATCACGGCATCAGGCCCTACGGTAGTGTCCATCGATTTTGATATTCTAAGAGGTATTTCCATTTTATTCGTATGGGACAATCTCAAGACCCAGTCTTTTGTACACGTTGCACCTACAGTTGTTGGCGCTTTTAGTATAGAATTGATTAGCAAGTACTCCTATGTCTACGTCCACATAGTCGTACACAACGGCATCATCTTTGCCTTCTGCGGTTCGCTGTATCCTCCCAATGATTTGCTCAGCCTTGTTTTCCGCCCGGAATGGCATGCCTATAAATGCTCTATTCAGGAAAGGAACATCAAATCCTTCCCCGAGAAGAGCACTTGTGCATACCAGAGTAGTTATCTCCTTTTTATTTAATAATTCTGATTGCTCAGTTACGTACTTCTTTGAGTATTTTCCTGTGGCTATGCCTGTTTTTGGCCAGCCCTTCTGTATTAAGTCGTATAATATGTCTGCATGTGCTTTCCTATCAGTCAATACTATGCAGTAGTTACCTTTATGTGCTTCTTTCAGCACGTCTCCCACTATTAACCCATTTCTGACGTCATTATGCACGAGATCTTTTAGTATTGTCTGTATTTGGTTTCCATACACCGGCTTAGAATGCACAGCTCTGTATATTATTTTTGGCATTACAACGCCTCCGGAGCTTCTTACTTCGTTTACTGTTATCTCAGCTACCAGTGGGCCTATAGTTTGGAACATTAGGGCTTGAAGTTTATCTCTTCTGTAAGGTGTGGCTGTTAATGCATACAGAAAGTACGGATTTAATGCCCCTATCACCTCAAGAAACGTGCTTGCCGGCACGTGATGAGCTTCATCTACTATAACGAGACCAAACTCGTTGCATAACCCTGATAGTTCTTTGGGTCTCCTCACCAACGTTGGGATTAAACCAACAGTAAATATATTACCAACTTTCCATTTACTATCACCCACTATACCAGTGTCATCATCACCAAGCGAAGGTAAAAATTTTGTTGCCCTTTCTAGTGCCTGGTACGCTAGTGCTCTAGTGTGCGTTAGCCATAGACATCTCTGCCCTAGCAAAGGAAGCACGCTGAGTCCTATTACAGTTTTTCCACTGCCAGCGGGCGCTACTAACAAGCCTTCCTCAGCTTGGCAGAGTTTAACTACTGCTTTTTCCTGGTAGTCTCTGTAATTTATGTTAGAAGAATCTATTTCAATGAAGTTGTTTGAGGTCCTCTCATCTATCACCGTTGGGCTGTGATCTTTGACCATCTCAAATAAGGACGGTTTCATACCTCTTGGTATGAGTATGCTGTCATCAGGCAATATACCGAAGTTGTATATGTGTGGGTTTATATTTCCTACCCACCTTCCGTTTTTTACTGCCTCAAGGTACTTAGGGTTGGGTACTTTCAGAGTCTCTATTAAGTTGTTCTTTATCGGACTCGGGCAATTCTTTATCCGTATTTTGTTTGATATTATTATCTCCACTTAATATATTCTCTATTCTAGATATGAACTCAGCATTGTTGCTGTGGAAGTGCGTCATGTAAGGCTGACACACGTATCTTTCTTTTCTTTTTTTCCTTCCTCTTTTGGAGCCTCCGAGGTTATTTTCCTGGACTTGAGCCAAGAAGGCAAAATAGTCTTCCTTACGGTACCTTCCTGTTATATAACTAAATTCGCTCTGGGATACTAATCCTATATCCCCATAAAAACTTACTAATTGGCTGTATGTATATTTCATGAAGTCAATTGGGTCAGCTTTGTACAGCTCACCATAACAGAAGGTGGGGTCAGGCTTTGTGCATAGAGCACAACTTTGACATACTGTATTTTTAAATTCTTTCTTATTGTATGTGCTCTTTTTCTTCTTTTTGTGCTTATCCTTCTTACCTTTACCCCACCTTACCATTATGACTCCTATTTACCATATACCTCTTTTAATGTTCTTCCGCCCGGCAGATGCCAGAACGTCCAGCCACTCCTTCTAACATGGCTTACAGCTTCTGCGGCTGAGGACAGGGAGGGGTACTTTTTGTCCCCTACCCTATAGCCGTCTCTCTCAACAAATAAATAGAAATCTCCAACTGCTTTTTCGGTATTACCTGTACATACAATACCCACAGGTATACCATCCTTGTTTGGATTTTCTATAAGCGGCCTACGTTTACCATCCTTCCGCATCGCCATAATTACTCTGTGCATCTGGCGGATTTGCTGTTCGATTAAATCTATTTTTTCTCTGTCAGTAGCTTCATTGTATTTGGATACCGATATGTTTGCATTGTCGCCACTACCAAGCGCAACTTCAGTTTTATTCACGTCTAAGTAGGTAATCCTGGCACTGAGCCGGCATCACTTTTCGGTATCCATTTTTTCCGGCCAAGTGTCATGTTCCCTACTATGACAAAAGCATGTTGAGGGTGACCCTGAGGATCTACCCATGGTTTGTAATACGTGTTTAATATGAGTTCCCTACCATCCTCAACATAATTTTTGATGGTGGCAACCAGTTTCGGGTTCATCGTTACTACCGGCATGTCTATTATGACATCGGCCCACTGTCCGTTGGCTCCTAACTCAGAGACCTTTGTTCTTATTTTGAGATAGGCATAGTTTTCACCGTTTATTATCGGATCACCTACGACCTTCCCGTCAATAAGACACAGATTCCTGGTTGCTCCTATGAAACCTGTGTCGTTTCCATTTCCGCTATTCATACAATTAATTCTCCTTTCTGTATTACCGAAGCAATTATACTTTCCATACATTTCCTGGCCTTGATGGCCGTTTTCTCATTAGATGCTTCTGGTTCTAGTACTGTGTCTACTGCACGAATAAGTTCTTCACAAGCTGATCTGTAGTCAGCATCGCTTATCCTGCTGAGACCAGCTTTAATTAGATGTTCTTCTAGTTTGGTTCTCTTACCACCATTTCTTCCTGCTATGGTGTCTTTCAACATCCTACTTGGGATGTCGACGGCAGGGTTATCTAGGTGCGTAAGTAAGTCATGTGCCTCCAGGCTAGCTCTGCTAGCATAGTATATCTTATTCTGGGCACGGACTATTTTGTTTATTACATTACTCCAGCCAAATTTCTTTGCCTTCTCATGGTACTGGCGCAGATTGCTGACGCCCACCTGAGCAGCCTTCTCAACGATCACGTCGACTATCATTTGTGATGTACCCCGGTCAAAGCCCTCTTCGACTAAGGTATCGACGTTTCCGGTGCATATTGCATCTGTAACTATAGCATGCAGAGATTTTACCCCATGCTTCTGCTTGAATACTGTATTACCCACTCTATCCAGAAAATACTCAACTGCCACATTAGTGGCATGCATGTTGCATATGTTTGAGTTTTC
>JASFHE010000283.1:0-8139 GCA_050123415.1 Desulfobacteraceae bacterium
GATATCCTCGATCTGGGGGTGGCCATGGAACTGGTCGAAAAAAGCGGGGCATGGTACTCCTTTGAAGGTGAAAGGATCGGCCAGGGCAGGGAGAATGTTAAAAAGTTCCTTGCAGAGAATACCGACATTTTAGACAGAATAGCCGAACTCGTAAGAGAAAAGGCCGGTCTTGGGAAAGCAAAAACCGCTGAAGAAGAAGCGGATCAGGAATAGTAAGGAATAGTTAATCGATGAATCACAAGGAAATCAGACGAAAATACCTGGATTTTTTTAAGGACAAAGATCACGAAATTGTATCAAGCTCATCCCTTATCCCAAGAGATGATCCGACACTCCTTTTTACAAACGCGGGAATGGTGCAGTTTAAGGGACTTTTTCTGGGTGAAGAAAAAAGAGATTATACCAGGGCTGTTACATCACAGAAGTGTGTAAGGGCAGGCGGAAAGCACAATGACCTTGAAAATGTGGGGTATACCGCGAGACATCATACCTTTTTCGAGATGCTCGGGAATTTTTCTTTTGGAGATTATTTTAAGGAAGAAGCAATCGCGTGGGCATGGGAACTGCTTCTTGACGGGTATAAACTCGACAGGGATAAGCTGTATATCACCATTTATAAGGACGATGATGAAGCCCATGAAATCTGGGAAAATGAGATTGGTGTTCCCGCCTCAAGGATAATCAGGCTCGGTAAAAAGGATAATTTCTGGGCAATGGGTGATACCGGCCCCTGCGGTCCATGCTCCGAAATACACTTTGACCAGGGTGAAGCAGCCGGATGCAGCAATCCTGACTGCGGCCCGGGTTGCGACTGTGACAGGTATCTTGAGATCTGGAACCTCGTATTTACACAGTTTGACAGGGACAAATCCGGAAAACTTACTCCTCTGCCGAGACCCAATATTGATACTGGAATGGGACTTGAGAGGATTACCGCTGTTATTCAGGGTGTGAAAAATAATTACGATACAGACCTGTTTTCTTCACCGATTATTCGCCTGGAAGATCTTTCATCCAAAAGATATGGTGAAAATGAAAAATATAATCTCTCCTTCAGGGTAATATCCGATCACGCCAGGGCCGCGGCCTTTCTTATCGGGGACGGTATTATGCCGTCAAATGAAGGCCGGGGTTATGTATTAAGAAGGATCATAAGAAGGGCGATAAGGTATGGCCAGGTCCTGGGCCTTAAGGACACCTTTTTCCACAGTGTCGCGGACAGCGTGATAGATGCCATGGGCGATCATTACCATGAGCTTGAAGTCTCAAGGTCTTATATCAAAGGTGTTCTGGTAAACGAAGAAAAAAGGTTTGCTGATACACTCTTCTACAGCATGAAAATGCTGAATGATGAGATAGAAAAGATAAAGGCTGACAGGAGAACAGTAATACCGGGCGAACTCGCCTTTAAGCTTTATGACACATATGGATTATCTGTAGATATTGTTGAGGATGTGGCAAGGGATGAAGGCCTGAAGATAGATATGGATGCATATGAAAACTCCATGTCCACCCAGAGAAACCAGTCCAGGGAATCATGGAAGGGAAGCGGAGAAGAAAAAATTCCGGAAATCTACAAAAAGCTGACTTCTGAAGGTATCGCCGGCAATTTTATAAGGCATCAGGAAGGAGATTTCAGGTCAAAGGTAGCAGCAATCCTCAGGGATGGCGATACAGCACCGGAGGCCTGTGAAGGTGACGAGGTAGAAATCATACTTGAGTCAACACCCTTTTATGGCGAGAGCGGCGGACAGGTTGGTGATAAAGGAAGATTGAGCAGTGACAGTGTGGAAATCATGGTAACCAATACCAAAAAAACAGGCGACCTGATCGTGCATATCTGCAGGGTGGAAAACGGCAGCCTGAGCGCCGGTGATGATGTATATGCAAAGGTCGATTATGACCGGAGAAAGGCGATACAGGCAAACCATACCGCTACGCACCTGCTCCACAGCGCACTCAGGGAGATATTGGGTGACCATGTCAAACAGGCGGGTTCGCTTGTATCACCCGAAAGGCTGCGTTTTGACTTCAGTCATTTCACACAGGTTGAAAAGGAAAAACTCATGGAGGTTGAGTCTCTGGTGAATGCCCATATCAGAGAAAACCATTCGGTCGCCACAGAAGAGATGACAAGGGAAGAGGCCTCAAAAACAGGCGCCATGGCCATATTTGAAGAAAGGTATGGTGCAAAGGTAAGGGTGGTAAGTGTCGGTGACGGTGTAAGCATGGAGCTGTGCGGTGGTACACATACCCGCACAACCGGAGAAATAGGATTTTTTAAAATAGTATCAGAAGGTGCTGTAGCCGCAAATGTACGAAGAATTGAAGCAGTTACCGGGAAAGCTGCTGTTGAGTATGTTCAGTCACTTGATAATGCAATGAAAGAGACTGCGGGTATACTTAAAACCGCACCGGATCAGGTCAGAGAAAAGATTGACCAGATATTAAAAGATTTGAAGCAGAAAGACACTGAGATAGAAACCCTTAAATCAAAGATCCTTTCAAAGGAGTCAGGAGATATTCTTTCAGGTCTGCAGGAAATCAATGGCGTAAATGTACTCACAAAAGAGCTTGATTCCCTGTCTCCAAAGGAGCTGCGTGATTATGTAGACAAGATAAGGGATAAACTGGAGTCAGGAATAATTGTGCTTGGATCTAAAATTGAAGGCAAGGTTATGCTTATATGCGCGGTCACTAATGATCTAACAAAGCAGTATAACGCGGGAAAAATAATAAAAGAGATGTCTGAAATAGTCGGCGGAAAGGGCGGCGGAAGACCTGATATGGCCCAGGGTGGAGGCAGTGACCCCCAAAAGCTTCCCCAGGCACTCGAATCAATCAGGAAAATAATAAATCAATAGCTGGCTCTGGCTGAGATAATTACTCAGCCACGCCCTCTTTATTAAGTGCATCCAGTTTCAATTTACATATACTTATTTTTTCCAGTGCCTCATGGTACTGGCCCAGATCAGGGAAATATTTAACAGCATATTTATACCTTTCAAGCGCCGGAAGGTACTTTTTCTGTTTAAAGTAAAAATTTGCAGTAAATATTTCGAATCTGGTAAGGTTTAAAAGGCAATCCCTGTAATGCCTCCTTGCCTTTACGGAATACTCATTATCCGGGTACTGATTTATAAGTCTTCCAAATTCAATCCTTGCTCTCATAGCATGCGTCTGTTCCCGGTCAAAGCCTCTTATCTGTTTAAAACTGCACATACCTTTTTGATATTGTATATAGGGTATATGTGTATCCTTCGGGTGAAGTCTTTCAAATTCATAATATAAATCAAAGGCAGTGGCATATTCACCCATGTCAAAATAAGTATCAGCAAGCTTTAAACTGGCTACAATGGCTGACTCCGTGTAAGGGTACCTGTCTTTAACTAATTGAAGGGACATTAATGCCCCTGCCAGGTTTCCTTTTTTCGCATTCTCAAGCCCTTTTTGCAAAAGCTCCGCGTGACCCATATCTTCTAATTTTGTACGTTTTTTAGATGAACATCCGGTAACCGTAAAAATGAGACAGGATATTAAGAGGACGCATTTTAGATAAGAAAGGTATTTACTCATAGTTTTATTTCTCTATAACAGTTTTTTTATTTCTTCCTCAATTGAAGTTTTTGGTTGAGCTCCAACGATTGTGTTAACGACTTCACCGCCCTTGAAAAGAATAAGGGTGGGTATGTTGCGGATACCGAATTTTGCAGGAGTCTGCCTGTTGCTGTCCACATCCATTTTTGCAATTTTTATTTTACCTTCGTATTCTGCAGCCAGTTCTTCAACTACAGGGCCTACTTTTTTGCATGGACCGCACCATTCAGCCCAGAAATCTACCATTGAAGGGGTTTCCGAATTAATAATCTCCGATTCAAAATTGTCATCGGAAACTTCAAGAATATCTCCCATCTCATTCTCCTTTCGTTATATTTCTTTAAGGTGGATTATCACGCGACTTACAATTTGTCAATATAAACAACAAAATGCAGTGTTGCCAATGATTTTATAACTTATTGATATAAATATAAAATATGGTCATTGCCCGGTCTTTTCAAGAAACCTCTCGGCCTCTATTGCGGCCTTGCACCCGGTGCCGGCAGCAGCTATTGCCTGACGAAACATGGGGTCTCTGACATCACCTGCCGCGAATACGCCCTCAACACTGGTCTTGGCTCCGTCATGACATATTATATACCCGGCTTCATCAAGGTCAAGCTGTCCTGCGAATAATTCGGTCGCGGGTGCATGACCAATACCCATAAATACTCCGTCGGCTTCATGTTCTGTAATTTCATCTGTTTTTACATTTTTCAACAGGATCTTATTCACTCCTGTTTCATCAGTTCCCTTTATCTCTTGGACAACTGAATCCCATAAAATGTTCACTTTTGGGTTATTAAAAAGTTTCTCCTGCATATATTTTTCTGTGCGGAGCTTATCTCTCCTGTGAACAATATTTACTTTACTTGCAAACTTGCTCAAAAACATTGCCTCTTCCGCTGCCGTGTCTCCACCGCCTATGACAAAGACAATATTATCCCTGAAGAAAAAACCATCACATGTAGCACAGGCCGAGATGCCCTTCCCTTTGAATTCCTCGACACAGGGAAGATCCAGATATTTTGCCTTTGCACCGGTTGCAATTATAAGGCTTTTTGCGCTGTACCCTATATCTTCTGCTGTTATTCTGAAGGGATAAACACCAAGATCAATCCTGGTGACATCCTTCATGGCAAACTGGGTACCAAATCTTTCTGCCTGTTTCCTCATATTGTCGATAAGATCAGGACCCGTGATACCTTCCGGAAAGCCGGGGAAGTTTTCAACATCGGTTGTAATCAGAAGCTGTCCGCCTGCGGGAACGCCTTCTATTACCAGGGGAATGTAACCTGATCTTGAAGCATAAATGGCTGCAGTTAATCCGGCAGGACCCGATCCAATTATGATAATTTCTTTTTCTTCCAATATATTCTCCTTATATTATTATATGAATTTTGCGGCATGTTTAAAACCTCTGGATTTCAAAATGTCATTGTGCTAATTGAGAATTATGACAGCATTAAATATAATATCTCAAATGATTTTAAGCAAGGGTATCTTTTAAAATGATAGAAGGGATTACCGGAATTATTTTAGCAGGAGGAAAGAGCAGTCGATTCGGGAGTAACAAGGCCCTTGCAGAGTTTAACGGGACGCCTCTCATTGAAAGGGCTACAGGTGTACTGGGCAGGATTTTTAAGAACCTGATGATAATCACAAACAGCCCGCTTGAGTATTCATACCTGAAAATCCCTCTTTATCAGGATCTGGTAAAAGGCCTGGGTCCGGTGGGCGGGATTTATACAGGCCTTGACGCCCTTGATGATGGCTGGGCCTTTTTTTGCGCGTGCGACATGCCCTTTATCAATGAAGGACTGGTGCGGTATCTTGCCGGAGTAAAGGACGGGTTTGATGCGGTTGTCCCGAAGGTGGACTGGAAGATAGAACCTCTTCATGCCCTGTACAGTAAAAATTGCCTGTCTGCCATTAAGGAGCTTATATATAAAAAAGAATACCAGACAATAAAGGCATTTGATAAAATAAATGTCAGATTTGTTGAAGAGGAAGAAATAAAAAAATATGATCCCAAACTGAAGACTTTTTTAAATGTGAACAAGCAGGATGAACTGGAAAAGATCGTAAAAATGGAATGACGCCAGTTCGGAATTAGATCCCCTTTAATCCTGAAATTAACATGCCGGTGAATTGCCAGACTAACAATATATTACATGAGGTAGATATAAAATGACCGCATTAATCCTGGCTGTGGGATTTGTCGTAATAATATCCGCGGGGTGTTCAATGTTTGAAGCAGTGTTTTATTCTGTGCCTCTGAGGCACCTTGAAACAATGGCGCGCTCAAAAAGGAAAAGCGGTATTATTTTAAAAAGGTTGAGAAAAAATGTTGATAAACCCATTACAGCCATACTTACCCTGAACACAATCTCAAACACTGCCGGTGCATCAATAGCGGGGGCAATGGCCGCCACAGTCTTCGGACGTGAGTGGCTTGGATATTTTTCCGTTTTTTTTACACTTGCCATATTGATTTTTTCTGAAGTGATTCCAAAAACTGCCGGAGTGGTGTATTCCAGGCGGCTTGCTGCTTTTGTGGCATATCCTCTGGCCTGGCTTGTTTCAATAATGAAGCCGGTGATCTGGATGATAAGTCTTCTTACAGGAATAATTTCCAGAAACAAGCCGGACGATTCTGTATCACCCGATGAGATAAAGATAATGGCACAGGCCGGTCTCAGGACCGGATCGATTGAAAGATACCAGGAAATGGTGATTGCAAATGTCCTGTCCCTTGGAAACAGGCATGTCAAAGATGTGATGACTCCGAGAACCGTGATTTTTTCATTAAACCAGGATCTTTCGGTGGAGGATGCCTACAGCGAAACCAAACAATGGGAGCACAGCCGCATACCCGTATATGACAAGGGGCCTGAAGATATTGTCGGCGTTGTACTCACCAAGGAACTGTTCAAGGCCCTTGCGGAGGACAGGAAGAGTATTACATTGAAGGAACTTATGCGCCCGGTCCGGTTCGTCGTAGAGGCGGCCAGGCTTAATAATGTATTGATGGATTTTATCAATACAAGAGAAAAACTGTTTGCGGTTATAGATGAATATGGCGGCCTTTCAGGGGTGGTCTCTCTTGAAGACATACTTGAAGAGATCCTCGGCCGGGAGATACTTGATGAATTCGATCAGGTGGACGATAAAAGGAAACTTGCAAAACTGAAAAGACAGATGCTTTTTTCCGATTCCTTTGGGAATGGGACCTAATGCTGTCATCTCTCTGTTTCCCGGACAGTTCAAAAAGCTGTTTTGCCTGCTGTCCTCCCATACGGCCCGCGGGATATGATCACTTTGATTATAAAAAAATCATAAAAAGGATCCTCCTGGAAAACAGTTCGGAGTACAATCCGCAGGATAGAAATATTCGTCCTGTTACCGGTTTCAGTTGCTGGGCAATGGGGTTCATTGACGCGAAATACAGACAACCGGGCTGCCTCCTGCACCCCTGTCAGAATAACGGAGATGATCTCAGGTACAGGATCGACTATGGCACCAAATGTATGCGTGAAGCCTGCCATGAAGCGAAGGTGTTCGAAAGGCTTAATGAAGATCAAAAGAGCTTCTGGCTCCGTCTTACTGAAGGAATGGACAGCTTTGAGTATTCAAGCAGAAAAAACAATATCCTTTTCAATATCTTAGGGTGGGGAGATAAAGTTCTCGCTGTATTAGCCGATAAGGAGGCAGGAAATTTTTCAGGAAAATCACATTTTTTAAAGTCATATCCCTTTTTTGACAGTGATATTTCACCAAAGGGTTATGCCTGTCTGCTTACATATATTGTTAGTGAAGCAGGTCCTCAAATTTTAAAGGGGCCGGGGTTTAAAAAATCCTTTATGCTCTTTTCCAAAAAACTTGTTGCAGAAACAGGAAAGCGGTTTGACAGGGGGGCAGGCCCTGTTTATGTACACAAGATGGATATTGATCCGTTGTTCGCGGATTTTTTAAGGATTTCTTTACAAATAAAAAAATCGGAATATTCCACAATAGAAAAAATAATGCAGTATACTGATGACCAGCTGAAGCTTTTTTGCGGGAGTTTATAAGATGACGGATATGGAAGCGAGAGTTATAGAGATAATAGAGGAAAACGGACCTCTTACTGGTACTGAACTGACTCCGCATTTTGATATTGATCCTCTTCTCCTGCTTAGAGAATGCAGATTATCGAAGGCTTTAACAGTGCAGATTATCGGGACCAGATATCTTCGTCTGGACAGGAGAATAGACGGATTTGCCCGGTTATCACCGTCCATATTAAGGGAATTTTTGACCTATTCCGTTGTAGGGCTTTCTGATGATCTTGAGCCCATGAACGAAAAGACAGATGAACTCACTAAAAAGATTGAAGGGATAAGCCGGAGTAAATGTGATCTTGCCTTTAATATTGTATCTTCTTTAATGACACGTCTTGAATATGGATCAAAGGAAAAGGCCTGTTTTATTATCGCAGGAGATATAGTATTTAACATGGCCCACGATGTACCGCGTCCCGAACGAAGTACGGGAAAACTG
>JASFHE010000284.1:0-8113 GCA_050123415.1 Desulfobacteraceae bacterium
TAGAGTCAGGTATTATCCGTCTCCAAATAAACGACCATCTCAACCAAGATTTACTAAAAGAAAAATAAACAGATGGTCTGTGGCAAGGCAAAGAAAAATGCTATGCCACTAAGTCAACAACATTGGGATTTATTCCCGACCGGTTTTTATGTAGAGGCAAAGCCTCTACAAGACCACGTCTACAGGACGTGGTCTTCAATAAATATTAAATTTTTTCAGCAGGCATTAAGAATAAATAAACAAGGATTATATTTAAATTGAAAAGATTATCAGCCATTGCACTGTTTAAGGTGATACTTTTTTTTAATTTCTTTACCCATGCAAGTCCTTCTTTACCCATATATTATTTTCAGATAGAAAACCAGGACCATTATATATATCCATCTGATCTGGAAAGTATGAACTGGCGGGAAATCCGGGATCGAAAGGAAATATACAGGACAGCAAGAGAGGAACTTAAAAAATTTCAGGTCCATACCCTTAAATTCAACCAGGCAGATCTCTTTGATTCGCCTCAAAAAAACTTTCATGACATTGCAGGATTTTCGGAAAAGGACTTTTTAACCAAAGCGAGTATCTTTGTCAGGGACCCCAATGGAGAGATCTATCCGCTTGAGGCGGACATAACCGATACAGGCCCTTATATATCCATCCCGAAAGATGATAATCTTAAAGGGCGTTATCTTCTGGGAGCACATCTTATATCCGATAAACAGGATATTGACATTGACGGCAGCCCTGACACAGTGCATATATCTATCAAATACCTGTCATCTCATTATAAAAACGGCGGGAATGTCGGCAGCACATCTGTTGTTTTTTTTGATGATCCGGACCTTATGCCCCTTGAAATAGGACCGGTAATAAATACGGCAAAATCCCGCTATGGCGGTGGGAGGCAGACTGTTCACAGAAAGTATAAAATGATGGTCAAGTATAATAAAAAGCCCCTTAAAGCTTCAAAGATGACAGTTATATGCCTTGAAAGCGGATGGATAAAATCTTTTATGACCGACAGCAGGGGAATAATTGAGATAACACCTACAGATGACCGGTCCGGGTTAAAGGATTTCCAGAATTACCTGTATATTGCCGCCCATCACGATACTGACAAAAACCGGTATTACATTACTACCTTTCCGGTAACAATCAATAAGAACCAGCCTGAATGGCGCTCCAAAACAGCAGGATTTATCTATTGGTCCATCACTGGAACAGCCATGATACTTCTGACTATCGCTGGATACAGGATCAGAAAAAGACAGCAGCAAAAGCGCAAACTTGCGACCTATGAAAAACAGACAATAAACAATGAATATTAAAAATCTGCGCTGGACAATCCTTTTTATATCCTTTTTTGTTCTTCTTTTCGGGGCCTATGCAGGGCTTTATTTCGGGTATTTTATTCCGACATTTTCCTGCTGTTATGTAAGGGCAAGGGCAGGTACTTGTTTTATGCTCACACTTCAGCAGGCCATTGCAAGCTTCACCTGGGACAGCACCCTGATATTCCTTGAAAGGTTTTTCTATTTTTCAATCCTGGTTATTATACTCGGTCGTGCCTGGTGCGGCTGGGTATGCCCTCTTGGACTGTTTCAGGATGCGCTGGACTGGATCAGGACAAAGCTCAACATCTCCTATATAAGATTTTCAGGAAAGCTTGTACAGGGCCTTGCATGGATAAAATGGACCTTTTTCTCAATAGCTGTTTTAATACCGGTATGGGTGGCCTTTCCCATTTTCTGTCCAATCGCCGCCCTGAACCTGAACATTCCATACTGCCAGCTATGCCCCGGGAAATACATTCTTCCGCTGATTGTGGGAAATCCGGCCAGGATAGCCATCAATTTTAACAGCGTTGCAAACCTGGTCACATCCACACTCGGGCTGACATTCTCTGCTGCAACCATAATCGGTGCCATGATTAAACGACGATTTTTCTGCACCTTCTGCCCTCTTGGCCTGATGATGTCCTGGTACAGGAAGATAAGTTTTTTTAAACTGAAAAAAGATGATGCAAAATGCACACGCTGTGAAATCTGTTATAACGCATGCCCCGTGGATATCGAAGATGTATATAAATCACTTGGAAAAACAGATGTAACATCAGCAGACTGTATGCTGTGCCTTAAATGCATTGAAAACTGTCCTGAAGACGGTGCATTAAAAGCAACATACCTTGGGAAGACCATATATAAGTCATCTGCAAAAGGTTTTTTTAATAAAAACGGAAAAAAATAAAAAGGCAGGGTTCAAGGATTCCAGGGTTCAAGGGTTCGAGGATTACCAGGAAAAAGCATATACAGTAGGGGCACGAGGAATCGTGCCCCGGACTTACTGATAACATACAACACTATCTATGTGGGCACGGTACGCCGTGCCCCTACAATATCGTCATATTTATATCCAGGACAATGGGGGTAGCTCGTCATTCCACAGCTTGACCGTTGATGTGAAACAGATTGAAAACCTTTTTTCTCTCGTTCCAATGGTCTCCGTTGGAACGCTTTCCCCGTGACGCTCCGCGTCACTATGCTGCTCATCGGTGATATTTTTTATCAGATTAATGCCTGTATATTTTCCTGTTGGTTGTGTCTTTGCCTTAAATCTATTGACGCAGAGCGTCTATAAAATCATAGTTCCCACGGGGACCGTTGGAACCAGAGACGGGCGATCTACATTCAGTCGAAGAAAATTAAAAACAGAAACATCAAATGTTTATTTACTGGAAGGAGTATATAAAATGAAACATCAACTTTTCACATACATATCTATGATACTTTTAGGAGCGTTTTTATCTGCCCCTTCTGCTTCAGGGGATGATAACAAAAAAACATACCCCGTGTCTTCCCAGGTTGGGATGTATTCTTACAGGGTCAAGGGACTTACAGGCTATATCAGCAAAGACAGTAAGGATCAGATAAAAAAAACAGTAAAAATCAAACGCAATGAAAAAGGCGAGGTCATTGCAAAAACTCATTATAACCCGGATGGCAGGATCGAATTGAAATACGAATATAAATTTGATGATAAAAACCGCCTCATAAAAAAGATAAAACAGTCTCCTGAAGGAAAGCCCATTCGTATTCTCAATTATTTTTATGACGATCATAACCTGGCTTTCAAACAGACAGATACGGATGCAGACGGAGCTGTCATAAAAACTCATTTTTACAGCTATAATCCTAAAGGTGAAAGAATACGCAAACGAAGCCTGGATGCAAAAGGGAACCTTAAAACCATAAAACTCTATATCTTTGATACGGAAAACAGGCGAATAAAAGACTACAGTATGACACCTGAAGGAAATATCACAGGAAATACAAAATACATCTACGATGGAGAAGGTAAACTGAAACAGACTAAATCCTATAAGAAAAACAGGCTTAGCGGAACAACAACCATTTCACGGGATAATAGTGGAAAAATTATGGTAAAAAAAAGCTTTGACGCGGATAACAATCTTAAATCTTCCCTCTATTATACCTATGAATAAGATAAACATTGAAGAAAAGAAAAGCAGACGTTTTTTAAGGCAGGTTGCAGGAAGCGCGGCCATTGAACTGGAAAAACTGAGGGACATCCCGGACAGCCCTGCCTCCCTGGATTATTTTTACGACATACTGGAAGCGGTATTTATTTCAAATGAACCGGAAAAGGTATTTTCGGATTACAGGGACCCGGTATTTATAGGCCTTTACTGTATGCTTGTTCCCGAAGAGCTGGTTTACGCAGCAGGTGCTGTACCGGTGAGGCTGTGCGCAGGATCATTTGACGCATCACAGGCAGGAGAAGACCTGGTTCCACGGGACGCCTGTCCCCTTGTCAAATCAGCCATGGGTTTTTCAGCACAAAATGGTTTAAGGATATTTGACCAATGCGATGTTGTAATAGTCCCCACAACCTGCGACTGCAAAAGAAAAATGGGGGAAGAGCTTGCAGATCATAAAAATGTCTGGATGCTGGAAGTTCCCCATATCAAAGATGCAGTCTTATCCAGGGAAATCTGGCTTGAGCAGGTATATGCCCTTAAAAGCTTAATTGAAAAACATGTAAAAAAATCCCGTTCAGGCCATAAAATAACACCCCGAAGGCTTGGTAGAGCCATAAATGATATTGCAGGGGCACAGGCCGAGATAAGAAAACTGTTATCCATACGATCATCATCAGTACCGGCAATATGGGGAAGACAGGCGACCGCTGTTTTCAATTCCTATGCCTATGCACCGGCAGATAAATGGAGTAAGGCCCTTGAAAATCTAAACAATGAACTGTGTTCAAGGTCTGTTAAAGGATTCTCCATATGCAGGGAGGACACACCCAGGATACTGATAGCAGGAAGCCCTTCCATTTTTCCGAACATGAAAATCGCCTCCCTGGTGGAAGAGATGGGCGGAATAGTGGTCTATGACGAGTCCTGCACAGGGGACAGGTATCTTTATGATCCTGTGGGTAATATCGATAACAGCCCCGGAGCTCAAATGACAGGACTTGCTTCACGGTATATGGCCCCGTGTGTATGCCCTTCTTTTGCGCCAAATGAAGACCGTGTAAGAATAATTCAAAGAATAGCTGACAGTTATTCAGTGGACGGGACATTGTATCATGTTCTGAAGGGCTGTATCTCATATGACTTTGAAGTCTTAAGGCTGGAAAAGACATTAAAAACGGAAGGCATACCAATGCTGCGCATTGAAACGGATTATAATCCTGAAGACGTTGAGCAGCTCAGGACAAGAATAGAGGCATTTATTGAAATGCTTAAGACTGGAAAAAGGAAAAGAGGTTTGCAGATAAAATGACAAATTTTTATGCAGGAATTGACGCGGGCTCCACCTATGTCAAGGTAGCCTTTATGGATGAGAATGGCGACCTTAAAGGGTATGACCGGCAACCGACAGGTATAGACGCGGACAGCACGTCAGGTAAAATGATTGATAATATTGTTAGCAGCAACGGCCTGGACCCGGATCAGATCAAAACCATAATCGCCACCGGATACAGCCGCCGAACAATTACAAGAGCAGATGATACTGTTACGGAAATCAGGGCACACGGCATTGGTGCGCGATGGGCATCGCCTGAAGGCATTGATATCCGCACTGTAATAGATATTGGCGGGCAGGACAGCAAGGTCATATTGATTGATGAACAGGGCGAAACAACCAACTTTACCATGAATGACAAGTGTGCGGCCGGCACCGGTCGTTTTCTTGAGTCCCTTGCCCGTATCCTTGAACTGGATGTTAAGGACCTGGGTCCCATATCCCTTGAATCAAAGATACCTCTTAATATTAACAGTACATGTGTTGTATTTGCCGAATCAGAGGTGGTTTCCCTGGTAGCAAGGAAAAAAAGCCGCGAGGATATAACAGCAGCCATTCACCGCTCCCTGGCCAAACGTATTGCGGGTATGTTTAAAAAGACCGGCGGAACACCGGAAATACTTCTCACAGGAGGCGGCGGGCTTAATATAGGCATAGCCGACGCCCTGGAGGACCTGCTGTTTATGGACATTCATGTCCCCGAATATCCTCAGCTCAACGGGGCAATCGGTGCGGCCCTGATTGGTATGGAAGAAAAATAATTATTTAAAGGACTGGTTTAAAATTATGCACAGAAATTTATCTATCTTCGTAAAACATTCAATTCTATTATTAATAACAATCTTAAGTCTCACTTCTTGTGACAGCATCTCAAAGGGCGTACATCATGCTGATGAAAAAACATCCCTTATAGCGGAGGAGACTGAAGATACTATCACATGCCGTCTTCCTGATGGAAACATGTCGACAGTATCAAAACACCCGAAGCGGACGATAATCCTCCTGACTTCTCTCCTGAATCTATGGGTCGAATCAGGAGGAACCGCCATTGCCAGATGCACAGGAGATCTCAATGTACCCCCTGAAGCAAGGGACATACCCCAGGTAGGCACATTCAGCAATCCCAATGCAGAAAAGGTCATAGCCCTGCAGCCTGACCTGGTTATCTCTTCCGATACGACAGGTTTCAGGGATATAATCCCCATACTTGAACAGAACAATGTTCCATATGCCTATTTCAGATATATAAATCACTATGATTACCTGAATATCCTTGATGTTTTTTCCAGGATCAACGGAACCGAAAAAATGTATCATGCAGCCTATGATAAAATGACAGCCAGGATCGATGCCATTGTTGAAGGGTGTAAGCAGTTTCCTGCCCCAAAGGTCCTGGTTATATTTACATCAACTAATTCTGTCTCATGCGAACTCCCCAGTTCCCAGACAGGTGTGATGCTTACCCTTTTGGGGGCAAAAAATATAATCCCGGAAAAATATCATTATAAGACAAAGACACGTATTGATTTCAATCTTGAAAAGATTGTTGAGCTTGATCCCGATATAATCCTTCTCAATACAATGGGAGAAGTTGACGCATGCCGTGACCGGCTGAGAAAAGAATTTGAAACCAATGCCGCATGGTCAACACTCAGGGCAATAAAACAAGGCAGATTTCATGTTTTACCTAAAAAATACTTTTTATATAAACCGAATGATGAATTTCCCGAAGCCTTGACATACCTCGCCAGACTGCTGTACCCTGATATTAATTTTTCCAGCCCGCTTTCTGCTGATAAAAATACTAAAAACTCGAACAGGAAAGATTCATAAGCCATGGCGCAGGCAGGAAGAACACTAAAACGAATACTGATTCTTTTAACCCTTGCAATAGTGTGTATTGCAGGTTTTCTATTCAGCCTTAAGCTTGGTTCCCTGGACTTAACATCAGGTCAGATTTTTAAAGCAATCTTCTGTGCTTCAGATGGCCCCCATTACCAGATCATCTATAACATCAGACTTCCAAGGACCCTTGTGGCCGCCTGTGTCGGCATATGCCTGTCCCTTTCCGGCTGTCTTCTTCAGGGAATAATGAGAAATCCTCTTGCAGCACCTCATATTATCGGAGTTTCTTCGGGCGCAGGACTGGCAGGAGTGATTATCCTTATACTCTATCCGGGCATCTATTACCTGCTGCCGCCTGTTGCCTTTGCCGGGGCCCTTATTACAACAATTATGGTTTACTTAATTGCATGGCGTCAGGGAATCAGGCCTTCCCGGCTTATCCTTGCGGGGGTGGCAGTATCATCTTTCCTGGGCGCCATGATAACCGGCCTCATGATATTTTTTCCCGACCGTGTGCACAGCGTACTCGGGTTTATGGTTGGGGGGCTTTCTGCACGTACATGGAAACATCTGCATATTATCCTGCCCTATACTATTTTAGGATTATTGCTTGTCAATATTTCATCACGAAAGCTCAATATACTCATGCTGGGTGATGAAACAGCCGCAAGCCTCGGGCTTAATGTGGAACGCACACGATTGTTTTTTATTGCCCTTGCAGCACTTCTTGCAGGCAGCGCTGTCAGTGTTGTTGGGCTTCTTGGATTTGTCGGACTTATAGTCCCCCATATTACACGCCTGATTATCGGTTCAGATTACAGGGTCCTGCTGCCTGCAGCAGCCCTGCTGGGCGCGGCACTTGTAATGGTATGCGACACTGTTTCCAGGGTAATACTTGATCCTGTAGAAGTCCCTGTTGGGATTATTATGGCCCTTTTAGGAGCGCCGTTCTTTCTCTACCTGCTAAGAAAAAAGATGTAAAAAATATTTAGACACCATACAGAAAGAGATAATTTTTGGATGGAGCTTTCAGCTATCAGCTGTCAGTCGTCAGTATTTTATGTAGGGTGGTGTTTTATACACCACCTTGTAGATACAAGGCATACCTTGTCTCTACACAAACACCGGTCGGGAATAAATCCCGACCCTACTGTTACTATCAATCCCTATATCAATTTGGGAATTACCATACAGCATTTTCCCGGGAATGACGAAACAGTCCTACGATTCTATTAAATTGTTTAAAAGTTCATCATTATTATTTTTTGGAACTAAAGTTTTTTATTTTTATACTTGAATAATTTAAACCTGTTATTTAGTTTGACTTCGTAACTTTACCACATAGCTTATTCTAAGTGGATCGATAATTTATTTCGACGTGTGTGAGAGTCTATAGCTTTTTGCCTTTGAGTATGGCGGTATTCCATTTGTAAAATAACATC
>JASFHE010000285.1:0-8105 GCA_050123415.1 Desulfobacteraceae bacterium
TTAAAAAAACCGGATTTGTGTGGAAATGGCACAACGGTGCACCCAATGCAATTGCCCGGGGGATTGCACCGGATGCTGACCCATATGATCCTGAGGTACAAAGAAAAATCTCCAAACCATATCAGCGTGGTATTAAATATCTTAAAGAAAAAGTGGGATTTAACTTTGCAGAACGGGCCTATTTTGAAAACAAGGAACTGCTCGGGCTTCCGAAACGAATGCAGCCCCATAATCTGGAATGGATAACTAAAGGGGCGTTAAAGTTTATTGATGAGAGTTTTGATGTTCCTTTCTTTTTGTACATGCTTTTGACCGAACCTCACAATAATGATTTACCAGTTTTTTCCCGATACCCTGCCTTTTATTATTAAGAATGAGTAAAATTATACGCACCGCAAAGATACAGAAAATATATACATGTTTCATGAATAAACCGGCTGTTTTTTATTAAAAATATAGTTTTTTGTAGAAGCCTTTTTGACTTCAAGATTCCGTATATAGTTTACAGCTTTTACTATACGGGAATCCTTCTCGATGTTTAAATTATCTGTATATTTGCCGTTTTCAGTAATGACATTTACCGGTTTTTTATTGCCAACTAAAATAAGTGTAGCATGATGATAGCTGTGGAATTTCGGTACTGGCAGAGTACCCAGGAATATCGAAAATCCGGGAGAACAATAGATACTGCCTATATATTGATTGTTATTATTCATAAGGATGTGTATAAATATTTTTTTGATCGTAAGACACTGTATAGAAGTTTATTAATTAGTGCCCATCCAGAAAGAGGCAATTTCTGTATGGAGCTTTCAGCGGTCAGCTATCAGCCATCAGCTAAGTCTTTATTTTAAAAGCCTTTTGCTGAAAGCTGAACGCTGAGTGCTGGAAGCTCCCAAACAAAAACTATAGTTTTTGGATGGACAGTTAATAACTCATGAGTCAACCCCATTCTAAATTTCCCGGAGGGCTTTACAGAACATGAATGATGAAACTATGATGAATTCCATTCAACAAATTAAGGAGGATATTCGCGAGTTGCAATCCGAATTAGCCGAACGTAAAGCAGCCTTGCCTGCACACTCCGTTCAACCTCATCAACTTATGGTAATTGAAGAACTGGAAGAGGAAATCTCAATGAAACAGGAAGTCCTTAACACCCTTGAAAATACGGGTGAAAAATAACATGAATCGGGATCAGCCCTTAACATTAGAATCCATGCAGAAAGCAAATATCAAAAGCTGATCCCGGAAGTGTTTTAGAAGGTCCAGGATACCCCGACTGAAAAGTAATCAACGTCAGTGATATCAATGTCAAAAATTTCATATTCCGCACGAACAGCCAGTGAGCCGAACTGAAAACGAGCACCTATACCGTATGCCATGTCACTGCTTGACTTATCCAGAACATCAGTGAGGATATTTGAATCGGTTTCCCACCAGACATGTCCTACCTTTCCGAATATTCCGATCGGTCCTATATTATAACAGGCTACTCCAAATGCATCCCAGGCTGTAACACCTATATCCAGATTTTCTGTAATAACAATTGAGGAGGCTTCTCCAAAATCAACATAGGAGCCTTCAATGGCAAAATCAAACATTGGAACCAGGCCGAAATTATAACCGGCGAATATTTTAAAACCCTGATCGTTATCGTCGAAGTCCAGAGTGGCTTCAGCGATGTCAAATGACGTATATCCGAGTGAACCGCCAATGTACGGTCCGCTATCCTTGCCCGCTATTGCTGAACTTGAAAACGACAGAAAAAAAATGGTGAAAATCAGTACTGTTAGTTTTTTCATATTATAGTCCTTTCTCAAAACTGTTAATAAATAAAATAGGCAATAAATGCACTGCCCTGATTTACAAATGTTCCTCTATTGAAAACACTGATTTTTGTGATTTTTAATACACAGTGATCATTTTTATCTACACTCCTGCTATACTTCAAAATAAATAAAGATAAGTTAAATTAGTATGATACGGTGTTGGTAATGTCGATTAATTAATATTATATATATTAATACAAAGATTAGACCATATAAAAGTGCCGAAAAAGTAATAAAAAATCGATCAAATTCAATTATTGGGTGTCATATAATGTAAGTAGTCATTATAATGGAAAACGCTGCATTAGCGTTGATTAATTGTTGTCAGGATTTGAGTAAACAGTTGAAAAGCAGTGCTGATGAGATTGACAGCCCTCCGGGAAAGGAGAAACGCTATGAAAACCTTGATTATGATACTTATTACAATGGTTTTGTCTACCGGGGCACTGTATGGCCAGACGGAAGATCCTCCGTCTGTACCGTCAGAAGAACAGCCGGAAGTACTGACCCGTGGGCCGGTGAATGAGGCCTTTGCCCAGCCCGTTAATATAGAAGAAGATAACGATTTTACTGCGCCTGAAACGCCGCCGCCCGATGTTGAAGAGACTCCTCCCGAAGACAGGCCTGAAGGTGATCGGTTTGCGTGGATCCCCGGATACTGGGCCTGGGATTCGGACAGGAACGAATATATCTGGGTCAGCGGATGCTGGCGGGCTGTGCCTCCGGGAAAATACTGGGTTCCGGGATACTGGACCGAGGTTGAGGATGGATGGAGATGGGTGGCTGGATACTGGGCGCCTGTCAGCAATGAAAAAATAGAATATCTGCCTCCGCCGCCTTCAGTTACATACGTTCCCCCGCCCGTGACGGCAGCACCTGACAAGATATGGGTGCCAGCCTGCTGGTATTGGCATAACGGGTATTATACTTTACGGTCAGGCTACTGGATTGATGCAAGGGAGGACTGGGTATGGGTTCCGTCACATTATATCTGGACTCCACATGGTTACGTTTTTGTGAAAGGGCACTGGGATTACCCGTTTCAATACCGTGGCATATTATTTGCGCCGGTATATTTTCCGGGATACATTCATTCAAGGGTGAGACTTTCTTACTCACACAGTATTGTCGTTGATATCGGCAGCCTGGAGTTTGGTCTTTTTACACGCCCCAGATACCGTCACTACTATTTCGGGGATTACTATGACAGCTTCTATATTGGTATTGGAATTTATCCGTGGTTTGAGTGCGTGACCCGTCACACATGGTATGATCCTATCTATTTACATAACCGCTGGCACCACAGAAAACATGACCGCCACTGGCGGCAGCATGAACGTCATGAATATGCCCGTCGCAGAGCCCATAAAAATCTTCGGCCTCCACGGACATATCGTGAGATGGATCGCAGAGTGAGAAATATGACGGAATCCCGGCGGCGGAACTTTGAAGTAGCTGTACCCATGAAGAGGCACATTGAAAAAACAAGAACAACTTTCAAGTTCAGGAAAGAAAAACCGGAGACTCGAAAGCAGAGAGACAGATATGCCAATAATGATAACAGGCATATCAGTGGCAGAAATCAATATAAATACCATGAAACGGACCGCAGGCAACATCGGCGGACATTGAAGAGTGTCCGCTCGACAGAACGAAACGAAAAACGGACAACAGTGGAGCGCAAAAGACCTGAAAGGAAGCAATCGGGCTACAGGGAATATGCGAATATTAAGCATAAGGACGCAGGTGAAAGGCGTGTTCGAGATGAAGGAAATAAAAAAAAGGTACGAAAGGCACAAAAGCTCGGAAGATAATTTTGGCAGGTTACCTGGAACAGCAGTACGATTGGAACCAGGTAATTCTAAAAACCGGCATTGACCTTTCCATATAAATATGTAATCTCCTTTTGATATAAGTTTTAAATAAAAAGGAGACTTTCCATGCCAGACATGATTCCGCCCGGTAAATTATTGGGTGTGACTCTACTGCAAAAATGCAATTTTAATTGTCCCCACTGCGGATATCTTTATACCGATGATTCCGATGATCATGAGATAAAACCCGGTTACATGCTGACCTGGGAACAGATCCGGAGATTAATTGCCGACTGTAAAAGTATTGAAAATGAGAGATTTGGTTTTGTTTTAAATGGAGGAGAGCCAACACTGTGGGAAGAGGGTGATCTGAAATTTATCGACCTTTTATTGGCAATAGCTGAGAATGATATCGTTCCAAGCTTTAATACCAACGGCAGTTTTTTTGAGGATTTTAACCGGTGCCATGATTTCTTTCACCAATATGCAGAGGAAGGTAAAATACCCCTTATGACTGCCATAAGCATGGACAAGTTTCATAATAACTATGACCGTGAAAAGGGCAGGGCAGTCAGTCTTGACAATATAGTGGAGGTCCTCTATGAAATGTCTGCTAAAAAGAGAGAAATGAATAACATCCATGTGATTTCAATAGTATCAAAGGACCCTGACTCCCATTTACCGGCTGAAATGAAGGAATATTATGAAGCTAAAGATATCACATTTGCTGAATTTCCGCTGCATCCCATAGGCAGGGCAAAGAACCTGATGGATGAAATGCCTGATGCGGAAGAATTTTTTAAGAATCAACCACTGCCACAGAAGGAAGGGCCGGTGGAAATGCCAATGGCAACGCTGATTGGGGAATATTACTGCAAAAAAGGAAAAAAACTGGCAAAGCTTGGGCATCTTAAGGATCTGATTAAATAAAGTTAATCGAAGATACTATCCTGAAAAATATTGGTCTATTTGGTAGTAATTCCTTAGCTGAGTTAACAATAGATGATGCATGTACGCATCATGGCGGTTGTGATTATTAAGCAGGTGGATTTTATACCGCACCTTCCGTTTATTTCCTCAACGATGCCTTTGAAAAGACATACCCAGGGATCTCCTTATCAAACTCAATCTCCTCAATTATAAATTCCGTTCCATCTCCCTTTTTTAACATATCCTTAAATATCATCCTTTTTGGAAACCATCGTCTATCCATTTCTGTTACATCCTTTAGTTCAAGTTTTTTTAGAAGTTTACCGCTTTTTGCAAAGAGCTCTTCTTTCAGGGGTACCCATCGTTTTTTATCTACCCAGAGTTTCATCCTGTGATAGGCAACATCATCAGCGGTAGCAGTCAATTCCACAATCCAGCATTCACGCTCATCAATAACCTCTGATTTTTCAACAACTGCCCGGTATTTGTTCCTTAACCGCGAATCTTCCATCATATCTTCATAGGAAAGATCAGAACCCATAACAGATTGCCTTAGCATATGACCGGATATCCGAATAGTCCTGTCTGTGGAAGGAGAATATATCCACAGCTTGTCTTCCAGCTTGAGCATCTTTGTGCCTTTTTCCCGGGCAGGGGAGAGGTATTCGGAAAAGGTTTTTGATTCTCCTTCACTCCAGGATTTGGAAACAACGGTCCTGCTTCCACGCCGGCCGTGGATTACCATCTTTGATGTCAAAATCTGTGTGTTGGATGACATATTCATGTCTATCTTTTTTAGAATTTCATCTCCTGTGGGCGGCTGTGCCGTGATTGAATGAGATGCTGATAAACATATAATAGTAAGAAATACGATTATGAATAGTGTTTTGTTCATTTTATTCCTCGTTTTAAACGCTGTATTTTATTAACCCTCCAACTCCCGAAACAATTGCGATGTCTGTCTTCGGTAGATACCAACTCCTGCAAACATTGTCCCGATAACCGACGCAAATATACCGGGTATGAATCCTATAAAATAACTGGTTTCGGTCACCCTTGCCCTAAATACTGTTGACATGATTATTGTATATTTCTGCGTCATACTGGCGAAATCTATACCCACATACTGCATCCAGTATGAAACAGCAAGCCCTGCTGCTGTGCCTGTGATAGAGCCGATAATGCCTATACAGATGGATTCAAGGATCATGGCACGGTAAATATCACCCTTTGGTTCGCCCATGGCCAGACGTACCCCTATTTCTCCATATCTCCTTATGCCATTCATCAAACCTGAGTTCCACAACACAATGGACATGGCAAAGATAAAAATAGCCGCAATAATACCCATTATTGTCTTTGTTACTGTGAGTAGCAGGCCCAGTATGCCCTGTTCTCCAAGGCGCCGGGCGACAGGAGTAAAATCTTCCTCTATATTTTGAGTCTTTAGGGAGTCGCTGCCGAATATACTATTCAGAGACAGCGCTATTTTCTTCATTGCATCGTCATCATAGATCATATCCTTCCTGAATCCCATTATTTCTCCGGCCCCGTTGTCCATGTCCAGAGCATCTCTGATATCCTCTATGTCGGCGATGATAGTCGTGCGATCAAGTGTAGTCATTCCGAATTGAACCGTTCCGGCTATAATGAAATTATGCATGGACATGCTGCCATACATGGTAGAAGCCATAAGTGTTGCAGTATCACCTGTGGTCACTCCGAGTTTATCAGCATAGGTTTCACTTATTAGAATCTCGTTTTTGTTTTTAGGCAATGAGCCCTTTGTAATGGCCTTTTTCAGGTTCAGTATGGATATCTCAGAAGATTCAGGATTAAGCAGGTCAACGCCAAAGCCTAAAACCGGACCCTGTGTCTTTGTTTCTCCGTTTTTATCGGGGATATCAATGAGACTTCCGAACTTTATCCTTGGGGTCCATATCATGTCCGGATATTCTGTCCTGAGAGTTTTCATTATTCCGCCTATATTCAGCAGCACAAGATCATTGGGCATCTGGTCGGCAAACTCGCTGTATGCCCTGGTCATTACCCTTATGTGTCCGGTTTCAAACCTTGCGTTTGCATCAACCATGTCAGAAACAGCGCCCTGGATAACACTGTAGAGAAGTACCGTCAGGAATACACCGGCGCTTACCATAAGCACGGGAAACAGGCTCCGTGACCGGTCCCTCATAAGACCTTTTATTAAAAACCTGATCATGACATTTTTCCCCTTAAAGCTTCTGTTGGCTTCATGCCTGAAATTTTGCGGCTTGGCATGAAACTTACAATAGTAACAGTAGCCATGATTATTAAAACAGTTCCACCTATAAGTAGCGGAGAATAGGCAGGAAACAGTCTTGAGGCGAATACAAATCCGAATTCTTCCTGAGCATTCAGTGTTTCGGGAATGGGGATCCCGGTTTTGGCAGATATGATCAAAGCCGGGATCCCGTAAATGGCAGCTATAACTATGCCAAGGATTCCGTGCATTGCTCCTTCAAGTGTAAAGAGCCCTATGACCTTAGTTCTGACCATGCCCAGCGCCATAAGGGTACCTATCTCTTTACGCCTTCGAAATATGGCAAGTACCTGTGTATCGAATATGGCAAGCATAGAAAGAAACAGCAGAATAGTATACAGCACTGCTCCTCCTATTCTCTTGGATTTTATCATATCATTAAAATCCTTGAGCAGGTAAGCATGGTCTCTGAATATCCAGCCGCTGATTTCTTTCTCTTTCCGGCTGTCCATTGAAACCGTTATAATCGTCGCTTCATTTTCGAGAGCGAACATTTGTTGAACTTTTTTTAGGGGCAGCCACAGTTGTCCCATATCCAGTGACGGAACATTTGTATCCATTATCCCAACAATCTCTCCATCACCGGCGTCAAATGTTCCGTTGCTGTCTCTCCATCTTATTGTGATCGAATCACCGATCCTGAATGAGTTCTTTTTTGCCATCAGTTTTCCTATCATTACTGGAAATGCCGCATTATTATTAAGTTTATTTGAAGGAATATCCATGACCTGCTGTTCAGGCGGAATGCCTTTAATCATTACTGTCTGCATTCTTCCTTCAGGATATATTGTGCCCTGCCTGATGAGTACAGGTACGGCCTGCATGTTGTTAATCATTGCGTTGAACTCGTCAGGTATCTTCCTGTGGCTTGAGTCAAGGGCAAGGGGATCGTAAGGGTCGTATTCACTTACCCAGTATTGACCTCCGGCTATCTCATCTTTTATGTATTCCCGTGAGGCCATTCTCTGGACGCCCGAGAAAAGCCCCTGATGCCATATGATCAGGACATAGGTGAATGAAAGCACAAACACATTAAGCCAGGTGCGCAGTCCCGCACCCACTAGGTTACGGTATGCAAGTCTTAATGCAAGCATTTTACAATACCTCCTTATTTTGCTACTGTTCTGTCATCAGCCACTTTGCCGTCTTCAAGGGTTATAATACGGCGGAGATACCTGATGACCTTTTCATCATGGGTGGCGAATATAAAGGACGTATCCAGTTCTT
>JASFHE010000286.1:0-8091 GCA_050123415.1 Desulfobacteraceae bacterium
GCCTTAAAAGATCTCCCTGGACGATAATATCATTTACCTTATACTGATTTTCTTCAATGACAGGAATGGTCAGGGTGAGACCTTCTTCCTTTTCATCATAGGTAATTTCCGGTTCACCAATGGTTGTCTTGATATAGCCGGCATTATCATAGAACATTCTAAGCCTGTTAATGTCGAATTCCAGTTTATTTTTATCCAATACTCCTGAATCCGTAAACCATGAAAGCCAGCCTTTTTCCTTTGTGAGCATAATGTCTTTAAGATCATCGTCATTAAAGACTTCATTTCCTCTAAACTGTATCTTTTTAATAAAGACCTTTTCACCTTCATCAATCGCATAGTTTAGTATTACTTCATTTTCATCCGGGAGGACCTTGACCTGCGGCTTTATTTCGACATTATAATACCCGTCGTTCCTGTAAAACTCCAGAAGCCTGTTTCTGCTCTGTCTTACCTCACTGCGGTTAAGCACAGAATATCTCTTTATCCCAAGCTCTTCCATCAGTTTGTCGTCTTTTTTAAATTTATTGCCCTCAAAAGTTATTTTGATAATGGTAGGTTTTTCGATAAGATTAAAGGTAATTATTTTACCTGACGGACCGTCTGTTACATCATAGTTTGCATCTTCAAAAAATCCCATCTTGTAGATGGTTCGCAGGTCCCTGTCCAGCTTTTCCGGATCAAACTGGTCACCCTTCTGACTTTCAATAATGTTCAATATGGCATCTTCACTTGCCCGTTTACTGCCTTTAACTATTATATCTGAAATAATGATATTATTTTTTATCTGATCACTCAGGCTTTCAGCTATTTTTTTTATTGCTTCGGGAAGGTTTTTTCTGTCATTTTCAATCATCATAATGGAGAACGGAGTCTTTGTAGAACCAGGATCCAGTACCTTTACATTCAACTGAATACTCCCTTCTTTCTCTGTAACTTCTCCCATGATGATCCAGTCGGCATTATTCGCTTTTCCGAAAGGTATGATTTCCTTTTCAGTATCCGAATATGAGATGTTATCGCCAAGTACGCTGTTAATCAGTTCAATGTTTACTGTCTGAAAACCCAGTTTATTCATCTGTTGAGAAAATATTTCCTGCAGGGCCTTATCCAGGTTTCCCGGGGGGTCAGTAGAATCTATTTTAAAGGGCAGAACAGCTACTTTATCCTTCCCAAAGGCATGGACCGGGCTGGAAAGTATCGCAGGAAGAAACGCCATGAAAAACAAGAAAATAAGACCGAATTTTTCCTTTGTAACCAATAGAGGGTTATTTCTCCTTTTCAGGAATTTCTTTTCTTTCATTCTACTGTAATTTACCATCGACAATCTCCATTACCTTTGTCATATTATCTGCCAACTGCTGATTATGGGTAACTATAACCATGCTCAAGCCCTCCTCTTCCCTTATTCGGAGGAGAAGATCAACTATATCCTTACCTGTATTTCTATCCAGATTTCCTGTGGGTTCATCCGCAAGAAGGAGACGGGGCTGCATCATAAGCGCTCTCGCGATCGCCACTCTCTGTTGTTCTCCCCCGGAGAGTTCGCCGGTCCTGTGATTGAGACGTCTACTGAGTCCCACTTTTGTCAGTATTTTTTCTGCCTTTTCCTTTGCTTCCTTCATCCCCAGCCTGGAGATAAGGGCAGGCATTATTGTATTTTCAAGGGCGTTGAATTCCGGAAGCAAATGATGAAACTGAAAAACAAATCCTATCTCCTTATTTCTTAAACTGCATATACCCGATTCATCAATATCCGTAATGTTTTTACCCTGGAATTTCACATTTCCGCTTGTGGGATGCTCCAGCGCTCCCATGATATTTAAAAGAGTTGATTTTCCTACTCCGGATGCGCCGACTACAGCCAGGCTGTCTCCCTGATCAACAGTAATATTGATTCCCTTAAGGACATCAATAGTGTTTCCGTTATGTTTATATGACTTATGAATATCTGTTAATTCAAGCATGTATAATATTCCCGGACCTTTTATTCATACCTGAGGGTTTCAACCGGATTCATACGGGATGCGTGCCAGGACGGATAAATAGTCGTTAAAAAAGAAAGTAAAAGCCCGGCTGTAACAACAGACATCACATCAACCCAGTCAACCAGTACCGGCAAAGTTGATACAGGGTACACATCAGACGGAATGGGAATATGTAAATAATTTGACAGCAGATAACATATTCCCAGGCCTAAACCGATCCCTGTCAGTGTCCCGACTATTCCTACAAACAATCCCTGGATCATAAAAACAGTCATGATGCTTTTCTGGGTGGCGCCCATGGTTCTAAGTATGGCGATATCTTTAGATTTTTCTATTACCGTCATAACAAGGCCGCTTATGATATTCAGGGCGCCTACCATCACAATCATTGCCAGTATGACGAACATTGCATGCTTTTCAAGCTGAAGGGCATCGAGTATGCTGCGGTTTGCTGCCGTCCAGTCCTGGACCCAGTACTCGCTGCCCAGCTTTTTTTTGATTTTTTCACTTACAGCAACCGATTTCTCGGCATTCCCGACCTTTACATTAATCTGATTAGCCCTGCCTTCAATACCGAAAAGTTTTTGTGCCTCATGAAGGGAGACAAATGCCAGACGGGTGTCATACTCATATAAACCGGATGAAAAAAGTCCTGTGATCCTGAACTTCTGTCTGCGGGGAATCCTTCCAAGCGGGGTAAGCCTTGCGATGGGAGATATTACAGTTATTGTATCCCCGGGCTCAATATGCTGAATATTCGCCAGTTCATTCCCGAGAATTATACCCGGCAGGTCTTCGTTTGTTTTATCAAGAGAAGATATATCTCCTTTTCTCATCATCCTGTTAAGACTGATTACCTTTGAAATATTTTCAGTATCAATACCTGTCAATAAAATGCCTGTCGAAAAACTCGCGGATACTCCGACTTCTTTGAATATAGCGGCAGAGGTTTCGGCAACTCCGTCCACGGACTTTACATCCTTCATCAGACTGTCATAATCCCTGAAACTTCCCGCATAGCTCTGTATCCTTATATGCGGCATAATCCCAAGAGATTTTGATATAAGCTCGGACCTGAATCCGTTCATAACCGAAAGGACAACGATAAGCGCCATAACGCCTACCATGACACCCGCTATGGAGATGAAGGATATTACGGAGATAAAGGCCTGCTTACGTTTGGCCCTGAGGTATCTCGAGCTTAAAAAGAGTTCAAATAGCATATAAAATGCAACCCCCGGGATTTTACCGGGGGAAGGCCTTTCATGTTATATCTGTTTATTTCGCATATGCGGAAAAAGGATCACATCCCTGATAGAAGGCGAATCGGTCAAAAGCATAACAACCCTGTCTATTCCTATCCCCTGCCCTGCCGTCGGAGGAAGGCCGTATTCCAGGGCTGTAACATAGTCTTCATCCATAAACTGGGCCTCATTGTCGCCTGATTCCCTTAATGCCACCTGTTTTTCAAATCTTCCGCGCTGATCATCCGGATCATTTAATTCCGTAAATGCATTGGCTATCTCTTTTCCCGCAATGAACAGTTCAAATCTGTCGACAATATCCGGATTCTCATCGTTCTTCCTGGAAAGTGGAGATATCTCGGTCGGATGTCCCACAACTAAGGTGGGATTGATCAGCTTCGGTTCAACAAGCTGGTCAAATATTTTTTCAATTACCTTTCCATGGCTGTCCATTTTTGACAGGGTGATACATTTTGAGCGGGCAAACTCAATGGCAGCTTCAAGGCTTTTAAATACATCCTCGCCTGCGCCGCCCACTTCCCTGATTGAATCATAGAGAGATATCCTTGGCCATGGCGGCGTAAAATCTATCGGGTTACCCTGATATTCTATCACCGGTTTGCCGATGATTTCAGCTAGCAGCTGACTGAAAAGCTCCTCTGTCAGGATCATCAGGTCTTCATATGTCGCATAGGCCATATAAAATTCCAGCATTGTGAATTCCGGATTATGTTTTACCGAGATACCTTCATTCCTGAAGTTTCTGTTAATCTCATAAACCCTGTCAAGCCCGCCTACAATCAGTCTTTTAAGGAACAGTTCCGGAGCGATCCTCAGGTAGAGGTTCATACCGAGGCTGTTATGGTATGTCTTAAAAGGCCTCGCGGTTGCACCACCCGGTATGGTCTGCATCATGGGAGTTTCAACTTCCAGGAAATCTCTGGAATTAAAGAAACTCCTGAAAAAACTGATGATTTTACTCCGGATCTTAAAAACATCCCTGACTTCGTCATTAACGATAAGGTCTACATAACGCTGGCGATATCTTGTTTCGATATCAGTTAGTCCGTGCCATTTTTCAGGCAGAGGTCTTACTGATTTTGTTAAAAGTTCTATGCCTGTTGCCAGTATGGTAAGTTCGCCGGTCTTAGTTTTGAAAAAAGACCCTTTAATACCGGCATAGTCGCCGATATCCATTAGTTTAAAAAGCTGGTAGCCCTCGTCGCCGACCTTGTCTTTCCTGACATAGGCCTGTATCATTCCGGAGTTGTCCTTTATATGGATAAAGGCTGCCTTCCCGAATACCCTCATTGACATTATCCTGCCTGCAAGGGAATATGGAGCAGTGTCCTTTTCCAGTTCCTCGCCGTCGATTTTGCCGAATTTTTCAACTGCCTCACTGGCTTTAAGGTCAAATTTGTACCCTGCGGGATAGGGATTAACACCCATTTCTTTCAAACGATCGATTTTTTTCTTTCGATCCTCAATAACCGTGCTTGTTTTTTCCATAATAAATAAACCGATATAAGTACTTAGAAATTATAGTTAATGATGATTTTATTTAATTATTTTAATAATTTGAACATTAACTTTTAATCCAAATACATATGTTAGTCAAGGTAAAAGATGGCCGAAAATCCACTATCAGGATTCACATTTTTCAATAATAGAGGCTAATTTTTGACCGCCTCCGGGCATCAACAGGATATAAGATGCAGGGCAACATATTAACCTTTAGACAGGGCTTGATTTGGTTTTGTTCCGAAAATTATTATAAGCGGTCAGATGGCAGGAAAAAGACTCAGGGCACCTTGCTAACGGATTGCAGGATTCGGAAATCCCTCAAGTTACTAATCGGGATGTCCGTTACTGATTACTTGTACGTAAGAGGATGATCGTATTCGGTTTTTTCTGTAAATTCATTCAGGCTAATCCTTTGAAGGGTAATTTATCTCAGCAAGCATTTTTTTTATTGTTTCAAGAGTGGCAGGTGTTTCCCATTCAACATTTATTTCCTTTTTTCCCGGATCTCCCGCAACCTTTAAAACTCCATCAAGGTCTTCGAGCTCGTTCTTGATGCTGTTTACGCAGTGGCCGCATGAAATATTGGGTATGTGAAATATTCTGCTCTCCATAATGAAATTCCTCCTGTTTTTGATAAATGTTAACAATAAAAGGATGCGTGTCAAGCAGGGACGATTTTAAACAGAATATTTACAGAATGAAGAAAAGGCTGCACCCTGTTATTTAAATAACAGGGTACAGCCTTTAAACAATCTAAAAAGAATTCACCTGCTACATTACTGATGCGCCGGATACATGAAGAACCTGTCCGCTGATATCGATTGATATATCGCCAGCAAAGAAAAGTGTAGCCGCAGCAATATCCTGTGCTGATGTTGCCCTTCCAAGGGGGAGTTCCTTTTTAAGAAATTCCATAACAGCATCTCTATCCTCTGCCTTGATAAAGTTTGTGGGTGCAGGTCCCGGCGCAACACAATTTACCCTGATTTTGTTAGGCGCTTCAGCTGTTGCCAACTGCTTTGTGAAGATATCAAGAGCACCTTTTGCCTGTGCATATACGCCAACTCCATGAGTGTACATATGGGAGCTGCCGGAACCGATATTAACGATAGAGCCTTTTCCTTTTTTTCTCATGCCCGGAAGTACTGCGGCAGCAACATACATGGGATTGAACAGGTTGAGAGCAACCTCCTTTTCCCATATTGCCGGATCCTGCTCTTCAAACGGACCCGCAGACATGATTGCGCCTGCCACGTTGCAAAGAATATCTATATCGCCAAATTCATCTATTACCTGTTTTACCATTGCGTCAACATCGGCCTTATTTGTAACATCTGCCTTTATAGCTATGCTTTTTGCGCCTAATTCCTTAACTGCCTCACTGGTAAGTTTAGCGTCATCAAGATTGATATCTGTTACGGCAATTGCCGCACAGCCTTCTCTTGCCAGTGATAAGGCGATTTCCTTACCAAAACCTATCTGGCTGCCTGCTCCTGTTACCAAAGCGACCTGCCCTTTTAATCCTAGATCCATTGTTTCCTCCTTCTTATTTAAAAACTCGGCCTTATAGTTAAATAAACACAATATATTGATTTTTATAAAAAATATTCAGCTATCATATGTGTTTTTTTTAATCAAGTCCAAATGAATGATGGGGAGCCGTTGTTCCGTAGAGACAGGGCATGTTTACCCGCCGGTATTTTGGCGGGCCTTGTCTCTACCCTGCGTTCAGGATACCCATAAACTGTTTCCAGGAGGAGACCCGGGGAACATCGATTTCGGGTTTAACATTTTCGCTCTGGATAGTGCCCCTGATTATCGGAACATTGTTCTCAACAATATATGTGAACCAGACAGGATTCAGGCCGGCCTTTGAAGCCCCGTGTATATCCGGTTCAGGATCATCACCCGTATAGATGATCTTTTCTTTTTCAACGCCCAGCCCCTTTGAGAGCTCTTCAAAAACAACAGGGTTGGGTTTTCGATAACCCAGTTCACCGGAAATGAGTATAGTATCAAAGCAGGGCGCCAGCCCTGTCCTTATCAAGATTTCTCTTGCTGCGGGTGCGTGTGTAAAATTGGATAAAAGGCCCAGCGGATACCGGTTTTTGAGAAGATTCAGGGTTTCTATTGTATCCGGTATTACATCTACCCTGTCATAAAAAGCAGAAAAATATTCATCTACGGCTTCGCCGATTCTTTCATCTTCGGGCCGGATGGTGATCCCATAATTATTCAATACATGACTTACCCATATGCTGTTATGGGTTTCTATGCCATCCTCTCTGGCCTGTGCAATATACAGGGAGGCAGCATCCCTGTAATCCCTTATATAGGCAGAGTCTTCGATAGCAAATCCGTTTCCTTTGAGACTCCTGAGCATCCTTTGCATCGCATGAATCAGCGTATCAGGCTCAATGACAATAAGCGTATTAAACAGATCAAATCCTATGGCTTTGATATCATTCATAACCCTTTAGTATCCGACTGCCTGGATTCAAGTCAAGAAGATATTCAAAACTTACCATACGAAAATAACAGAAGTTTGCAGCCTGTTGTCATCCCCCCCTGGCAAGGTTTTTATATACTGTCACCCAATGACTGTATTCGAGTCCGATAGTAAGCTTAGGCAATATATTAAAAAGAGTGTTTATATAATAGAAACTGTTCTTATCTCTCATGCCGTCATTAATGTCATTATAATCGGGATTATCAATCCCCATACCAGCATTGTACTGCCATTTTTTACTGGCATAAAAATTCATCTGGGACCACATCCCGACAGATAAAATTTCATTACGGGTCATAGTATTTACTCCCTGAAGGATGCCGCCAAAGTAGTCATCAAGGTTTTCACCCATGAACACCTCTCCTTTGAGTGTAAAACGCCCGGACAGCGGGAAATCAAAATCCATATTGCCTGACCATGATTTAAAGTCTGTTTCTACACCTCCCCAGTCTGTTTCTTCCTGACCATAATGTCCGGATATGCCTATTACGCTCTTTCTGCCTGCAAATCCCTTTGCAGTAAGTGCAATTCTTCCCTGTATTGTTGGAAATCCCGAATCATCACCATCGTTCTGACCTCCACCATCCAGGTCTTCATTCGTAAGTCCTGTTGTCCTGGAAAGTGCAAACTGCATAAGCAGCCCCGTGTTTTTATCAAAAGAATTTTTGTAACTTATCCTGAGCTGAGGACGCCTATAACCGATATTTCCGGCAGCCCAACCGACCGGGTAATTTAATGTGGTAGGGTTTAGGGGCAATGTTGTTGACTTAAGGAAATCGCAACAACCATTTTCACCGGATCACCACCTACGTCATTCCACGGCTTG
>JASFHE010000287.1:0-8080 GCA_050123415.1 Desulfobacteraceae bacterium
TAACATAATGATTATCTTATACATTTTTTTTATTTATTGTGCAATCACAATCTTTACAAAGTCAAATTAAACAGAGTCACTATTTACTGTCCTCAAAAGATCTGACTGCATTTTTAAAAACGATCTTTAGTTCACCAAATGATTTATTAGTAACAATTGCTGTGTTCGCCATGTTAACTTTAAAAATAATTTTTGTACGCTTATTATAAAACGAGCCAGTTATTTCGCATGGGTACCAATCATATAGCATTGAATATTCTTCCCCTGAAACAACTTTGGAATTTATAAAAGATTCAATTAATTGATCAGCAGAAACTTTCCATTCGCCACATGGTAGATTATAAGTTGCGTTTTTTATGGCTTTTGGAGTATCAATTTTTATTTCAAAACTTCCTTTTGCTAATTGTTTTAAAAAATCGGAATAGGTAAATTTTTCTGACTTTGCTTGTGAACAACAAACAGCAATCAAAAGCATACAGAACAATCCTATTAATATCTTCCTAGTATCCAAGGCCTCCTCCTTCCCCAGCGGTTTTATATGATATTTTATCATGATGATATATATCGCTAGAACTTAATTTATAATTCTTCTGTAGATCAACAACCAATGATTTCAGGCTACTAAGTTGTGCCTTTGTAGCCGCTTCCCAACCACTTGAAGTACTATACCCTCTTACAATTTCAATTCCAATACTTTCCGAACTGGTTGGGTATCTTTGAGGGTAACTATTATTTGCGATTTCATAATCATTTATTTTTTTTGCACTCCAAGGTTTAGTAGTATACCCTGCTTTTGATTGTATTTTACCCACATGGTAGGTATATTTATTAAGGTTAGCTGTTTGGTAAATAGTACCATTTTTATCAATAATGTAATGTGTACCATAACCTGAACTTTTAAAAGCGTTAATTGCCCCTGAAAGAGTAGAGCCTCCTGTGCTATGTAATACTATTGCTTTCACTTTAGACATATTACCTTTTTCAATATTAGGTATGATATTTTTAACAACACTCACTCCACCCCCGTTTTGGGCAGCTTTTCCAGCTTTGACCAATGCTTTTTCATAAAGCCAACCACTTAAACCCTCAAAACCCGAATTCCATGGGTCTGAATACATCCAGTACTCAAAACCAGTTGTAAATCCTTGAAGACAAGCTAGATATTCTGAATACGATGGGGGGAATAGCATGTTGTAGGGCAATATGGCACCAGAATCTTGCATACCATGTATTTGATTTTCCCATTGTGCTATATATTGTTCATATGTCATTTGGGCATGCCCACTTGGATCAGTATATCTCAAAGGATTATTCAGACAATAGGAATACCTGTTCAGTGACTGCGGGTTATAAGGCGCCTGTACAATCGTATCCGGTGATATAAACCTTCCAATGAAGGGATCATAAAGCCTGGCACCATAATTATATAACCCATTCTCACTATCAAGTTCCTGGTCTGTAAATCTGTAATCAGATGTATCTGTCCCTGAATGATCCCTCTGACTGCCAAATGGCATATAATTTGTTGATTCAATCTCAGCACCGGAGTTGTCTGTCATTACTGTTGAACTTCCAAGATGGTCCTTATGAAAATAACTCCTTGTACTTCCCTTGATCTGAGCAACTCTTAAATTACCGGCAAATATGTATTTGGTTATTGTCCCGCCTTTTATCTCAAAATAATCGCCTATATAGTAACTATGAGTACTGCCCACACTCTTTTTAACCCTTGTTCCCATACCATCATAGAGCAGTGTAGTATTAACACTCCCATTATAGGTTATCGAAACCGGCATATTATCAGCATTGTAATCAATTTCCCTTGGTTTTGGACTTGCAGGATTTGTAAAGTCCCATCCATAGGTCATGTTGCCGTTGGCATCGTATATAAAATTACTCTGAGTGCCACGAGTGATGGAACTGACAGCATGCGCATGATGCCGTCATTATATTCATAGATAAAGGAGTTGCCATTCATGGTCTTTGAAGTAATATTGCCCAGGGAATCATAGCTGACACTCATTGATGTTGTTGAACCATTAATGACTTCGGTCTTAAGCCTGCTGAGATTATCATAGGTATATGCATAGGTCTTGCCATTATGGAGATCATTTATGGAGTTTATATCACCTATAGATGTATAACCATAACGCCTTTGTTGGATCGTAGCATTGCTGCCGTTTTTGGTTAATATCTCATATAAGCTTTCTGTTCTGGCATCATATGTATATGTGCTTGAACTCCCATTACCATGGCTTAATGTCTTTATCTTTCCGGAAGGGGAATAACTTCCTGCTGAGGCATATGTTACACCGTCAGATGCGGTTACAGTATTTAACAAATTTGTCCCGTTATAGTAGTTATTTTGAGCCCAGAACCCGTCAGGGTATGTGGTTCTTACGGGCTTTCCTGAAAGATCATAGGTAAATAGCGTTGTCCTGTTTGTGTCTCCGGTTATATTTTTTGTAACACTTTCCACCCTTCCCATTTCATCGTAAGAGTTATAGGTAGTTGTTACATTTCCGTTTGTCTCATAATTAAGCCTGCCTCTACCGTTTGCAATTGAAAGATTGTCATAATAGTAATTTACAGCAGGATCGGATGTGGAATAACTTTTTTGTGTTATGCGGTTTAACGCATCATATAAAAAGGTAATTGTCTGATTTTTGGCATCTGTTTGAGTATATAGATTTCCATTAAGGTCATATGTATAACTCCATACTCCCATATCAGGGTCATCCATACTCGTTTTTTGGCCAAGAGTATTATAGGTTATGCTTGTTATGTTACTTTCATCATCTTCAACCTCAACAAGATCCCCTGCGGCATTGTAATCGTAAAATGTTACCCCTCCGTCTGTGGGGTCTTCATGGACCTCGACAATTCTTCCAAGGTAATCGTTTATCTCTGTTCTTGTATTTCCATCCGCATCGGTCACGGTTGTTTCAAAACCATCGTAATCTATATATGCAGTATCAAACTGGCTCTGGGAACCCTGATACTTTGGCGCTTTAACTGTTAATATCCTCCCCATGTAATCAAATGTCTTTTCAGAAGTAGGATACACTGAAGGTTTTGTGTGTAAAAATGCGTAGGTATTCGCAAAATACGGGCCTTCTGTTTTCCAGCTTCTGCCCATTTCATCATACTGCTGCGAAGTTACAACATAATTACTCCCTGCACTCCTTGATACATCCATTAAGGCTCTTCCGAATCCATCAACATACTGCCAGGTGTCAACATAGGTTGAACCTTCTTCAAGCACGCTGGTTTTTATATAGGCAGGGCTTGCAGTAAGGTTATACTCATATTTTGTCTGGCCGCCGTCAGGATAATTTACTTCTTTAAGCCTTCCGAACTCATCATAATCATAATATGTTGTATTATTGTTTTCATCGGTTTCCTGATCCGGTTTCCCGAAAAGATTATACTGCATGCTTACCGAATGGGTAACACCTCCTGTTGTTGGGTAGTCTATTTCTGTTACCCGGGTATATGTTGAATTATATGTGTAGTCTGTCATATTATCCTTGGGATCATATGATTTATCCACATTTCCATATGCATCGCAGGTATACTCCTCAACAGGGTTAGCTCCTGTTGTGTTTACATAGGTTTTTGTAAGGAGATTACCAAGGCTGTTATATGTATAATTCGTCTGCCTTACCAACCCCGATGCACTTCCGGTTATGCTTTCGCTCTCCTTTCTCCATAGCCATGACCCCTTATTAATATAGGTGTTTATGGATGTAACATTTTCAGCGCCGCCTGATCCGGATGCTACAGTGGTTAATACTCCACCGTGAGTATTGCTGTATGTATAAGCCTCATTTGTATACACATCTGTATCATCATATATATCAACTCTTTTATTCGTAAGTTTTACAAATTCTGCATCCGTGTTTGGTATTTGATATGTGTCCCATGAATAGGTTGTTTCCATAAAGGGTGTACTTTCGCCCTGTGCTGTCATTTCTATTGAAAGAGGGACACCCTTTTTATAATCATCGATCTGCTCATAGGTTGTCTTAACGATTGTACCATCGGGCCGGATCTGTGTTACAGTGTTGAAGCCCCTGAAATCCCTTTCTTCATAGTTATAATAGCCTCCGGAATAGGCGTAAGTGGTCAGGGATACATTATAACCATCATCGTTTTCAACATCCATTACCGGATGTAATGTAAACGGGACCATGTTGTTTGAGATGTCAGTATTATTGCCATAGGTTATACTTGTTTCTCCTCCAAGAGGATTTTTTACTGTTTCAATATGATCGCCGACATCTTCTCCATTAGCATATGCGTAGCTGATACTTGTAACATTGTATTCGATCATATCAGGGCGACCATTACCGTCAATATCCGCCATGTAAAAATTGGTACCTGTTGACCCGCCTGCGAATATGTAAGAATAAAATGTCCCGTCTCCTTTGGATTTTAAAAAAAATTTACCACCTATTGATGCAACATGCGTAATCACATCAGCCATACCATCGTCATTTATATCTGCAATGGAAGTGGGTCCGTATATAGTTGTATTATATGGGCCTGTCATGCCTGTTCCGGTTGATATATAAACCCTCATCGTTGTGTCCGAAATATTTATAAAAAAGTCAGCAAGCCCGTCTCCATTCACATCAGCTAATGCACCCTTACTTGTTAATCCAGGTGCACCCATAGGAAGCCCCCAATAGCTTGTATCGAATGCACCACTACCGTCTCCAAGATAAATTATTGTTAAGGCGCTTAAAATACAGAGATCAGAAATTCCGTCACCATTTACATCGCCAAGGTGTGTCGTGCCACCGGCTGAGAGATGTTCTTTTAAATGTTCATCTCCCATATGTTCAAACGTTCCGTTACCATATGATAGATGGCTCCAGACTTTCCCTTCAGAGCTGTTAAATCTAACCAGATCAGCGAGTCCATCTCCATTTAGTTCTGCTAGATAAATGGGAGAATTACCATCTTGTACGGGGGTAGCATGTCCACTGTCAAAAGTTCCGTCACCATTTGATAGATAAGCGTAAACATTACCATTCAAACCATTAGAGACAATATCAGCCTTTCCGTCTCCATTTATGTCGCCCAGTGCAACGCTCATGCTATTTGCATCAGGAGGTGCTCCGAGAGTTATTAAAGACTGTTCGGTAAAACCTCCTGAACTATTTGCAAGGAAAGGTATTAAATATACATGATCAACTAGAGGTACGGTATAGTACTTAATAAAATCTTCCATACCGTCTCCATTGATGTCTCCTAAAGTCATGGCACGCCCTATTTCCCATGGCAAGCTATTAAGGCTCATGGTACTTGAAGAACCAAAGGTGCCGTCACCGCCGTTTGTCCAGAAAATCTCGGTTGGGGGCAGGGTGTTGTTCGGATTGTCCGGATCAACCTGGGTGATCTCGGCCAATCTTGATCTCCCGTTGCCCGGTGAGTATTCATAACCGAGAGAGTATTTATAAACTGTTGTGGTACCAACTTTTACTGTTATTGTTTTAAGGCGTTTTGATGTTGTTACAAGGGCTTTTGTACTATAGGACTGGGTATCGTCATCTCTGTCTTCAAGCTCGAACTCCACTGTTTTATTGGGAGAAAGGCCGGAGTTACCGGTATAGGATATCTGAGAAGGATATATTTGGTTACTGATTTTAGTGTAGGTTATTGTCATGTAATTACCGTTTGTATCAACAACTTTATTAAGATGCCAACTGTATGTGCCATTCGTATTGGTCATGCGTGAAGCGGATGACTGTCCATAGTAATATTTTGTTCCGTCTTTTGCATAGGCGATCCAGTAATTGGAGCCGGTGTTAAAAAAATACTTGATAAAACCACCTTCTATCTTTTTACAATAGTAATTGCTTCCCCAGGCGCTGTTTGGCACCAAATCCGATCCCCCGACTACAAACTCATTGGCGCTGTAATCCAGGCCATCTCTTGTGGACCGTTTGATTGAAACTAAATTTAGATCCCAGCCTACGCCAATCCAGCCATTCCCATTATAGCTGGAATATTTTAGTGCAATATTGGGTTGAAGGCCGTTCCTGCCCGGAGGGACTGCAATGGGATAACTGTATGAGGCGGAACCAACCTGGCTGACTGTTACAGCTTCAGTGTTGGAATAAACACCTCCCGATGCAGATGGTGAGGTACTACTACTTGTAGACATGCTCATTACCATTGATTCAGGGGCCGCTATTTCTGCGGTTTCTTCTTTTGATTCTGTATCAGTTGTTTCTTCAGCAGCTTCTACAGGAGCAGCTTCTTCCGCGGTTGCCTCCTTTGTGGATTCACTACTGTTTTTACTGTCGGAAGAATCATTTTTTGCATAACAAATGGATGTTTGTAACAGGATAAAAAGAAATGAAAGCTTGAGAATCGATAATATTGCTTTTGTTTTTTGATTAATTGCCATTTAGGCCTCCTCTACAGATGGAGTGTTAACAAATCAGAAACAAAATATATCAGTAAGAATAAGACTTTCTAATGCCTGGATATTCCACTTATTATTTGTGGAGTTAAGTGAACAGCATATCCAGGTATAAAAGGCAATTTGTTGTGAAACTATGTTTGGAAAAAAATGATGCGAAAGTGAATATTTATTAATTTAGTGCCTATACTATATGCCATAAAAATGCAAGATGTTTTTTATTATACTGCGTATGTAAAGACAGGCTGAAGCATTTTAGTCTGAAGGCTATTAGGTTTAGCCTGATTTCAGAAACTCCAGCATCTCCGGTTGAATGCCAGGCATGTGTCAGCTACCTCTCCGCCGTCGGCCATGGGATCAATAACAAGGTCTCCCTGTTTTGAGAAGTAATAAAGAATATGTGCTATGAGTTGTGCGGGATTCTTCCGGGCCATTCGTCACCGAATTTTTTGTCGCAATCCGTCCAGTACCAGTTATCCCCGGTCCTGAGTCCCCATTGCAATTCCTTGTATTTAGGAATGTCATTTTTCCTCTCCATGTTAAACGACCAGACCAGAGGTTCAAGGACAGCCGTGCTTTTCAGCGACCTGAGAAACTGTGAATCCTTGTTTTAAATCGGTATTCAGGAGAAAAGGCAGGGTTGCCTTTTTTCCTGAATAGTTACTGATTGTTTTTTGATCAAGTCCAAACCTTTGTGCAATTCTTTCCTGCGGAACTCCAAGACGACTCATTCGTAATATTTTAAGACTTAAATCAAACTGTGAGGCAGCACGAAGATCGGATATATAAGAATCGACAGTCCTTCTTGATCTGCATATTCTAGCACCTATTTTCTTTGATGTAAGTTTCGGATTATTCTTATAGGCCCTTCTGGCAGTCTCTCTTGCCTCGTCATCCTTGAGCTCTCTGGGGCCAATGGCCTTACTTGCCGCATACAGCAGAGGATCTTCTCCGTTGAGATTTATAATTTCCGCCTTAACATCTTTTTCCCCGATTCCTTTGTAACCCTGGAACCTGTGTGCACCGTCCAGGATGCGGTATTTACCCGGTTCATCAGGATGTGCCTGAAAGTGAATGGGATCAAATTTAATGCCATCCCGCATGTTTTCCTCAAACATGGATACTCTTTTGTCCAGAACAATATTATGTACATGACCGCACAATTTTATGGGCAATGTATTTGAGAAAAGAGAAAGCTATTATGAAATTAACAGAGGCAGGGATTTTGTTGGGTTGCTTAACTTAACACTGCCTACGGGTTAAAAAAATACGGCGCATAACCAGTATACAAGATTTTTGTTTTTACCCTGTACCTTGAGCCCTGCGCCTGTCTTTTTTTTATTGCACTGATGATTGAATTTCCACCAGTGTATCTTTAACATCAGGGGTGTAACATAATCTGCAGCAGTTTAAGCATCTTTCACTTTCAACCTTTGCAGCCTCTTCAGTAAGAACCTGATCAACCTCAACAAAGGAATTTATTCTTTCTTCTACCGGCAGCTCGACCATTTCCGATCTTGCTTTCTTTTCAATACCTTCTACATGTTCAAAGATTGTTTCTTTTATAAGTTTCTTATTTAACTCACCGGGAACAGGAGCTACTTTTTCACCTGTTACATACTGATGTATTGATCTTGCTGCCCA